>JAFORL010000009.1 GCA_017393285.1 Lachnospiraceae bacterium | reverse complement strand
TGCTTGCAAAACTCTAGCGCGACCGCGGTATTGCACAGCAATTAACTCCATCTCCGCGGTCTGCGCATCCTCGCATCGCAATTTCCTATTACATAAAAATTCCAAGAGAAGCTGCTAAAGTGTTATCAGTAAATCTATTTTATGCAAATTAGCTTGCATAGGAACAAATCCACTTCATGTCCATTTATTTCATACAATAAGATAACAATATCACAACTCTATATCCGTAAATTATTACAATTGTATATACTATATCTTACATATCATTATACAATTATTACAGTTTTTTTACAACACCCACTTTAAAAGTATTGGCAATTTATGCAACAATTCAGCCAGCCCTACACACTTTTCTGCACAAGGTCCTATGCATACACATATTTTGCTGAGCTGGCAGCAATATGCATGCGATAGCTGTATGAACATAGAGTTTTGCTTGCAAAACTCTAGCGCGACCGCGGTATTGCGCAGCAATTAACTCCATCTTTGCGGTCTGCGCATCCTCGCATCGCAATTTCCTATTACAGAAAAAAAACAAGGTGTAGGGTACGCGTAACAATGTCTTGTCACACGCACCCTACGCCTTGTTCATAATGTAATAACAATAACTCCAAAGCAGTTATGAATCTTTTGGCAGCATTGCAAAACTAATACCAATCGAGCCAATACCTGCACTACATGTCGTAGAAAAAGAAGCCTCCACTTCAATATAATTCTCAAATTTTACCTGCTTTAATATTTCCTCCTTTAGCCATTCCATTTCTTCAGGATTACAACCGGTATAACTTACAATGATAGACCTCCGATCTATCCATTTTTTTCTACCAAAAAATTGACTTCGGACAAAGGATCTCCAAATTCGCTCTCTATGTCCGACATAAAAACCTGCAATTCTGGCATTTCCATTGATAATACCAAAGGTAGGATGCAAACCTAATCTACTAAACACATTGTAATGGAAACGATCCACATATCCTCTTTTATAAATATGACTGACATTCGGTAAAAGGAAGCGACTCGATATTCTTTGTTTTTCATCTTTTAAAGTTTGTAAAATTTCTTCACATCGCATGCCGCTTTGCACCATACGTGCTGCTCTGATTGTCAAAAGTCCTTGTCCACCAGAAATCAGACCAGAATCTACGACATGCACATTTCCAAAACTCTCTGCAGCCTTTAATGCATTTCCATAAGTTCTTCCGGCCCCTTTCGCCATGGAAATGTAAATAACCTGCTCTGCCTTCATCAAATTGCTTGCAAAAAATTCTTCATATTCCTCCACTGACGCACTATCTGCCTCAACGGTAGCCTCAGGACGATGCAAACGGGTCATACTGTCGATTGTGATTTCCCTTGTGTCAGCAAATCTTCCTTTTGGCGTTCGAATATAAAGATACATCACAGAAATACCAAGCTGTTCTATAATATCTTCTGACAAATCACTGACACAGTCTGTACAAATACCAACTTTTTTCTTGTACAAAACCGTTGTATTTTTCTTTTTTCCTTCCGCCAATGCTGTTTCCTGCATACTTTCCACATATTCCGAAGGCAAATAACGTGCCAATACTTTTTCTAACTTTTCTCCTACAATAGGCTTTAAAATAAAGTCTGCAAAATCATATTCCTCGCATATCTGTCTGGCTTTCTGCTCTGTTTCAGCAGTAAAGAAGAAACAAATCGTATGTTTACACAAACCATTTTCTTGTTTACGGATTTGATGTAGCGTTTCTATACCACTCAAACCCGGCATACGATGATCCAACATTATTAAATGATAATGCTTTTCCTTGGTTAATTTCAAGCATTCTTCACCACTATGCGCCACGTCAATTTGCAATTTGGTTTGATTCAACAATTTTGTAACCACCATAGTATTCATAGCGTTATCATCCACTACCAGCAATCTTGCTGTTGGTGCAATAAACAAAGGTACATATCCTTTTGCTACATCTCGTTTGTTTTCCAAAAAGTCAATATTTCCAATTGCCGTCTCGGACAAAACTTTTTGTGGGATAGAAACCGTGAAGGTAGACCCTTTTTTGTAAATACTGTCTACACGAATGTCACCACCCATCATTTTTGCCAACTCCTTGGTAATTGGCAATCCCAAACCGGTACCTTCTATTCTTTTTGTTTTCTCTTCATTGACACGACTATAATTCTCGAATAATAGATCCAAGTCCTCCTTACGAATACCCATACCAGTATCTGAAACCGAACATTTTATTATTAGATTTTCGTCATCTATATACTCTCCATAAACCGTCATGGTAACAGAACCTTGTTCTGTATATTTCTGTGCATTCGTTAACAAATTTAATATAATTTGCTGTATTCTTCTTGAATCCCCCAACAAATGATTGGGTAAATTTTCGTCTACACAGACTTGAAAATTTAATTTTTTCTCCCGCATACGTATGGCAATCATATCTACCATTTCCTGCACCAAATCTTGCAAATAATAAGCACCCTCCACAATTTGCATCTGATTCATTTCCATTTGCGAAAAATCTAAAATATCATTTACCAGACTCAGCAACATTTTACTTGCGATTTGTACATTTCCAGCATATTCTAATATTTCTTGATCTGTACTTTGACGCAAAATCATTTCATTGATTCCAATAATCGTATTAATGGGTGAACGCAATTCATGGCTCATATTAGAAAAAAACTTTTCCTTTGTGTCACTCAATTCCTCTAAATCATTCTTTTGTTGCACAACCACTTCTTTTTCCTGTTGTAACACAAACATCTGGAAGCGAATTAAAACAAGAATCGATATAGCTACCATCAACAAACTAAAACAGGAGTCAAAATATG
Source organism: Lachnospiraceae bacterium (assembly GCA_017393285.1). Lineage (GTDB taxonomy): Bacteria > Bacillota > Clostridia > Lachnospirales > Lachnospiraceae > CAG-411. The sequence continues at coordinate 5,246 of JAFORL010000009.1, read as the reverse complement.
CCAATTCCTCGGTATAGGCAACAGGAATTCTATCTGGATTGCACATGGCATAGCTGTACAAACCAACACATTCAAAAACAGACACTATAACGGATATCAAAAACCTTTTTCCTGTATTTATAAAAGCCAAAAATACAAAACCCAACAAAAGCCAAATCGGTGTTCCACTACGAATACCGCCTCCTGTCAAAAACAAAGCAGGAAATACCAAATACACTGTGATATATACAATAACAGATACAAAAGCGCTCACTTTCTTTTGACGTACTATTGAAAAAAAGGCAATCAATGTAAACACAAAAAGAACCAGTATCTGACCTATACTCTGTTTACCAACACTAGTAAGTGTTGTCTCCACCAAAGAAATCATGCATATAATCATTCCTAAAACCAACAACAACCGAATCATACGATCTTGTAGTTTTCGTTCACGATTGAGAATACTATTCAAAATCCAATTTTTCATCTCACCACTCCCAATTTTTTTATGGAAATATTTCCTGTTCAACCTTTTCATACATTATGATACAAGCTACCTATATCCGCAAATAGTCCAGTTAGACAAATGACAAATACAGGTCTGACATTGCAAATACAGCAAAGCTGCGAAGCAATCCACTTTTATTTATTTTTTAAATCATGGGTTACTTTTACAAAGGTGTCATAGGCAGACATATAATCACGCATCTCTACCTTACGCAACATGGCAAGTATCGGCTTATCCAAATGTACGCCGCCCAAAGAATAAGACTGCAATTCCTCTAAAATTCCACGCATTTTTTCTCCGTCAAACTCATAGGTAGCATTTTCTAAGGCTTTTGTTTTTTCTTCCAACAGCTCCAAGTCAATCGGCGTTACAACTGATGCTGACACACTTTCCTCTTGCTTTTCCTGCTTATAAACTGCCGGATGGGCATGTAAAAAGTTATTCACTCGTACATATTCCTCCATAAAGGCCTGCTGGTTCGCATCAATATATGCCACATCTTCCGCCTTTCCTGCCATTTCCAATGCTTTCGCCATTTCTGATAATTGGTTGGCACCTACCGATTTCATGGAACTCTTTACCCCATGCACCAAAATCGTATAATCCTTCCAATTTTTATCCCCATAAAATCCCACAATTTTATCCATATTTTCTTGGGCTGTATCACCACAAATACGTAATATTTCTATTAAATTATCCATGTTACCGCAATACATAACCCCTGATTCCATATCCAAATCACCGATTTGTAATTTTTCTTCCATATCTGTTCTCCCTTCTGTTTCTTCCGCAGAAACCACTTGCTCTAACATCTGTCCCTTCCTTGCCTCTTCCGTTTCAACCATCTCCACAGAAGTTGGTTCCTTTACAGTTTCTTGTGCTCTTACTTGCTCCATAGCGGTTTGCGTCTTTCCCACTTCTTCACTTCCGACCGCTTCTATTTTTTGCTGTTTTTTCTTTGATTCCTCTATTTTTTCAGAATCTGCATTTGAAACAGCTGCTACATGTTTTCCTTCGTTATTCCAAATTGCATGCTCACCCCAAATAATTTTCTCTTTTTGTATATTGTGCTGCAAAATCTGTTCTAGTACAGAATAATTCAACGGTTTATCCAAAAAACCATTAAAACCACTATGCAACAAATACTCCTTGGTTCCTGCCACCACATGTGCCGTCAAGGCAATCAAAGACACTGCCTGATAATAATTGCCATCTCTGCTACGAATACGTTTTAAGGTTTCCACACCATCCATTTCCGGCATCATATAATCCAAAAATACCATTTTATATTTTTGTGTCTGATCCAGCATTTCCAATGCTTCTCGACCACTGGTTGCCGTATCCACTTCTAAACCATACCTTCTTAAATAGGATGCTGATACCTGTAAATTCATAGCATTATCATCTACTACCAATACACTTGTGTCCAATATTTTTCTAATATAGGTCGCATGTTTCTTTTCTGTTTCCTGGTAATCTAATTTTCGCATGAAATCCAATGTAGAAAATGGTCTTCTCATGCAAGAAATATGTGCACCCAACACAGCATTGTCCTCTTCTTTATCTATAATTACAATCACATGCAATTGATAAGATAATTTGTCAAAGAAATCCTTTGCCTGCTGATATTCTGTTAAAGAAGTCAAAAGATGGGTATAATTATACCAATTTGTTCTCTGCACCTCTTGCATATCCTCAAACATATATCCATTCAGTTCCAAACGCATAGATATTTTTTTTAAGATAGCATAATAGGCATCTCTTGTGGACAAAGCGATATTTTTTTCAAAATCAAAATAGGTACCAATTTTTACATCGTCTAACTTTTTATATTCATACAAAGGTGTAGAAGCATAAATTTCTTGTGGTATGACAATATTTACTTTTGTACCAACGCCATACTTGCTTTGCATATTGATGATTCCACCCATTTTTCCAACTAGGACACTGGATATTGCCAATCCCAATCCCATACCAACCGTTTTCTTTTTCGCATGCATATCAAATTCTGCCAATTCAGAAAAAATATGTTTTTGTCTTTCATCTTCTATTCCAACGCCAGAATCCATCACCGTAATTGCCAGGTTGACACCATAAGATTCTTCTCTGAAATCAACCAATACTAAAATATAACCTTCTTTCGTATAGTTCAAACTATTTTCTAATACATGACGAAGTACACGACGTATTTTCTTTTCATCTCCGTACAATACACTTGGAATGCGGTGATTGTAGTCCGTCACAACACGAATATTCTTATCGTAGGCATCCGCATAAATTTGCTGCACACTCTCCTGAATTAATTGCTCTACACTATATTTTTCCTTCTTAATTTCCACATGCTCCGAATGTAACTCCGAAAAGTCCAAAATATCCCCAATCAATCGTTGCATTTTCTTGCCTTCTTTTTGAATTTCTAAAAAGGCATTGTGTACTTGTGGCGCAAGTTCTTGTTGTAATTGTAGTTCACTCCTACCACAAATAGAGGTAATAGGCACACGAAATTCATAATTCAATTTTTCTAAAAAAGCATCCTTTCGTTGTTCTGTATGTTCCATCTGCTGAATATAACATTCTATTTTATCTGTATTCAGTTTCCTTTTCTTGAGCCAGAACATCAGCAATAAGAAAAATAATTCTGCATTTATAAATTCCAAAAGAATTTGTACATGAAATTTCGAGAAAAGGTAGGTATCCAGCAATCTCGAACTATTCACTTCATCCATCAGATAAGTAAGAAATAACACACCATTTCCAATGATAAAGCCCAACATCAATTCCCCTTTCCCAATAAAAGCTATGACGATACCCAACACTAAGTAAAATGGTAAAACAAGCAACAAATCATGTAGCTGTGTGGCATATATACAAATAACAATCTGACATGCCAAAGTGATAATTTGGCAACGGAATGCAAAGGTTTGAAGTTTAAATATGTGCAAAAACCATATGATAATTAAAGTCACAGCAAGCACGATTTCAACCCAAAAATTCTTGTACCAGAAAACAGTAGTTCCCCATAACACCAGACTATATATTGAAAAAATAGCTGTGGTTATTCGTTCCATACTCCGTTCAAATTTCTTTTGATTTTCTCTTCTTTTTTTTTTCTGTATACTAATCCTTTGCTTTCTTTTGTCTATATTTCTGTCCATACACATTCCCCTTTTTCTATGATTCCCCATCTACATCGTTGTAACAGGTCAGCCAGTAAGCAAAACTGTTACGAAATCAGGCAAGCTGCCTGAACTGGTACCTATGGTTACCTGATACATTACTTCTATTGTCTTTGTTATACATGCAATGTTGTAAAAGGCATAGCATACATAACAAAAACAACAGCCTGCACACACATACAGAGCAAGGTTATCAAGTGGATATATTTTTTTGCAAGCAAGCTTACACAAAATATATCCACTCATAAAACTTTCAAAGTAAACCCACATGCCAGTCTGCTGACACCACAAGAACAAAGAGTTTTACTTTTTCACACGTTCCATTCTAAACCATTACCAATCTATGACACTCCTAATATTTTCCAAAACCTCCGCCCAAAGAAATCAACTGTTCATTTCTTTTTGCTTTGTTATAATTCGCACATGTATTTTTTTTATGATTTTCCCCCAACTCATATACAGACAACAATCCTGTCATCTTCTCAGCCTGACTGGACAACTGTACACTTGCTGCCGCACATTGTTCACTGGTTGCAGAATTGTTCTGTACCACTTGTGATACCTGTTCAATGGCCTGATCTACCTGGGTAATAGCTGTAGCTTGCTGATTAGAAGCCGTAGCAATACCAGTCACAATCTTTCCACTCTCCAGCACCACATCTGTGATACTTTGGATTGCTTGTGAAGTTTCGTCTGCAATTCTTGAACCAGCCTCTACCTTTGCAATCGAATCCTGAATCATGTCTGCTGTTTCTGCCGCTGCTGCCGCACTCTTTGCTGCCAGACTTCTTACTTCCTCTGCAACCACAGCAAAACCCTTACCGGCTTCTCCCGCTCTGGCTGCTTCCACTGCTGCATTTAATGCCAAAATATTGGTCTGGAAGGCAATATCATCAATCACCTTGATAATTTTAGAAATGCTTTCTGAAGAAAGATTGATATCCTCCATTGCCTGCATCATTTCCTGCATATCCTCTTTACCGGCATTCACATCTGCAATGGCATCCTCCATCAATTTTGCTGCCTTGTCCGCTTCTTCTGCATTTTCTTTTGTCTTTAAAGCAATATCATTGATAGATGCTGTAATTTCCTGAATGGCACTTGCCTGTTGTGTAGACCCCTGTGCCAATGCCTCGCTGGCGCTTGCCACCTCTGTAGAGCTGGTCATCACTTGAAAAGCTGCGTCGTTGATATCTGTTAAGGCTTGACAATTTTTATTCACAAACATTTCCAAAGCTTTTCCTAACACATCTGCATCAGAATGTGGCGTTACCTTTACAGTCAAATCTCCATTTGCAATTTTCTCAGCTAAAAGCGCTTGTTCACGACTATTATTTACAATTTTCTGAAAACGCTCTGCTAACTGTCCAATTTCATCATTGGAACGTTTTTTTATTGCTATATTACAATCACCAAGTGCTATCTTTTCTGCATCCTTACATAAAGTATTGATGTCTTTACATAATACTCTGATAACACCAAAAGCGATAAATACAGTAGCTGCTACCATCGCTAAAAATAGTAACATAATACAGAATTGAGATTTTCCCAAATACATAGCGGAATCATCAACGCCGGAAATT
>JAFORL010000082.1 GCA_017393285.1 Lachnospiraceae bacterium | reverse complement strand
TGAATTTAATATATTTAACACTTTTATAACTATTAACTCCGTTTTTTCTTACTTCGGAATTAAAAAAATCAATATTAAATTACTCAAAATTTCACCACACGTTCTCGATGTTACACTTTTACCGAAATCAGTTACCACAGCAATAGGAATGGGCATTTCAGAAGAATTAGGTGGATATGTTACCATTACAGTAGCTGTGATTGTAATTACCGGCGTATTGGGTAACATTTTAGCTGAGCCTATTTGTAAATTATGTAAAATTAAGGAACCTATGGCAATTGGTATTGCAATTGGTTCTGCATCCCATGCATTAGGTACCGCCAAAGCAATGGAATTAGGTGAGGTTGAAGGTGCTATGAGTAGCTTGTCTATCGTTGTATCCGGCATATTAACTGTGGTTGGAGCTTCGATATTTGCCTACTTTTTATAGTAAAGTTATGTTAGTGAAATACATAAAAAACTACTATAAAGTATAAAAGTACATCCATCTATTCGTAAAACTGATATTTCACGAATAGATGGATGCATCTGTATGTTATACTGCTCTTTCTCATTTTCCAGCGGATATTGTTGTTTTGACTATAAATACATTATGTTTTTACCAAACAAAACGTAAGGTACCAAAATCACTGTTTTCGCATGGCTTTATGTCTGGTTTAATTGTAGATTGTTTACAAACATTCATGCATTAGCGACATGCGTTGCATGTCAAAAAAAGCTATCACACATTTGTTTTTTTGTGTGATAGCTTTTTTTATTATATATAAGTGTAAGTTAAGAACTAAACATAATTTTGTAATACAGCATCGAGAATGCTAATCATTTCATCAACATTTTCTTTGGTGATCACCAATGGTGGCACAAAACGTATTACATTCGTTCCAGCATTGATTAAAATTAATTTATTTTTTAATGCGTCTTGAATAATTGGTCCCACAGGAATGTTACATTCCAATCCCTGCATAAAACCACGTCCTCTACGATCAATGATAAAATCATATTTAGCTTTTAATGCATCTAATTTTTCTTCTAAGTATGGTGCAACCGTATTCACATTTTTTAATACCTCTAATTCTTCGAACAAATCGAACACCTTATCTACTGCTGCTACTACAAAAGGATTGCCACCATATGTAGTGCCATGATCACCAGGTACTAAGGCTTTCGCAACCTTTTCTTTCGCAGCAAAAGCACCAACAGGTACACCACAACCTAAGGCTTTGGCTGTAGTTACAATATCAGGTTTTAAACCATATTGTTCATAAGCATACATGGTACCGGTTCTACCCATACCACATTGAATTTCGTCACAAATCAATAAAATATCTTTTTCGTCACACAAGGCACGTACCTGTTCTAAAAATTCTTTTGAAGCTGGATAAATACCGCCTTCTCCTTGTACTGTTTCCATAATAATTGCACAAGTTTTATCATTGACTTTATCCAATACACTTTGCAAATTATTATATTCTGCAAAAACAACGCCACCGATTAATGGTTGAAATGCTTCTTGATAGTGAGGATTACCTGTAACTGCCAAGGCACCTAAACTTCTACCATGGAAAGAATGTTTCATGGAAATAATTTCATGATTGGTATGTCCATCTCTTAAAAATGCATACTTTCTAGCTAATTTAATTGCACCTTCAATTGCTTCTGTTCCACTATTGGTAAAAAATACGCGATCCATGCCAGTTGCTTTTACCACTTTTTCAGCTGCATTTCCCAGTTTTGGAGAATAAAAATAATTAGAAGTATGTATTAAATTGTCAATTTGGTCTTTTAAAGCTGTATCAAAGGCCTGGTTGTGATACCCCAAAGCAAATACAGCAATACCAGATGTAAAATCTAAATACTTATCTCCATTTACATCATATAAATATACACCCTCACCTTTTTCTAAGACAATCTGATAACGATTATAGGTATGGATTAAATATTGTTCTGCTTTATCAATATATTCCTGTGCCTGCATATAAAAACCTCCCTAGTATTGAATTTCATGTTTGTACAATTTACGTTCATCATCAATAATGGCTGTTCCAATACCTTTTTGGGTAAAGAATTCCAATAATAAACAATGCTCTTTTCTACCATCCAAAATATGCACACGGTTTACGCCGTTGTTTACTGCATCGATACAATTACGAATCTTAGGTAACATACCACCGCTGATTTCTCCACTTTCAATCATTTCATCTGCATGCGCCAATGTAAGAACAGAAATTAATGTGCTCTTATCTGAAGGGTCTTTGCATACACCGTCTACATCTGTTAAAAATGCCAACTTTTCTGCTTCAATTGCTTTTGCAACTGCGCAAGCAGCATCATCTGCATTGATATTGTAGCTTTCATAATCATCACCTAAACCAATTGGCGCAATTACTGGAATAAAATCATTTTCTAATAAAGAATCAATCAATTCACTATTTACAGATTTTACATCACCAACATAACCAATATCTTCGCCGTTTGCAAGTTTTTTATCTACTTTCAAGGTGGCGCCATCTTTTCCACTAATACCGACTGCTTTTACACCTAATTTTTCAATTCTCTGTACTAAACCTTTATTGACTTTGTTGAGTACCATCTCAGCAATTTCCATAGTTTCAGCATCTGTAACACGAAGACCTTCTATAAATTTGGTTTCTTTTCCAACCACATTTAACCATTTGCTGATTTCTTTTCCACCACCGTGAACAATAATTGGCTTCATACCTACCAACTTTAACAGTGCCACATCTTTGATTACACTTTCTTCCAATTGTTTATCAATCATAGCACTTCCACCATATTTTACTACAACTTTTTTGTTGTTAAATTCACGAATGTATGGCAAAGCTTCAATCAATGTTTCTGCCTTCATTAAAATTTGTTCCATATCTGCTGATTTTTCCATGTTTAATTCCTCTTTTCTAAAATATATCTAACTTTTATGAACGATAGTCTCCATTAATTTTTACATAATCATATGTCAAGTCACAACCCCACGCAGTTGCAGTTTCTATTCCGGCTTTTATGTCTGCTATGGCTGTAACATGACTAGCTGATAAAATTTTGGTTGCTTCATCTTCGCTATAGTCTGTCGCCATACCATTTTCTACGAGCTTGAGCTTGTTGCCTTCGCTTTCAATATATAAATCTACGATCTCTGGATCAAATTCTACACCTGAATATCCTAAGGCGCAAATAATACGTCCCCAGTTTGCATCATTTCCGTAAATTGCTGTTTTAACCAAATTTGAAGTAATAACGGATTTACTAAGTGTAACAGCATCTGCATGACTTTTTGCATGGATAATAGTTGTTTCAAATAATTTGGTAGCACCTTCTCCATCACTAGCCATAATTTTTGCCAATGTTCTAGTTACCGTACTATATGCTTCTACAAACTTTTCATAACCTTCGTTTTTGGTTGTAATTTCTGCATTTCCAGCTTCTCCATTGGCAAATACCATCAAGCTATCATTTGTGGAAGTGTCACGATCCACAGAAATCATATTAAAAGAATAATCTACATCTGTACGGACAACTTCTTGTAATAATTCTTTTGAAATAGCAATATCTGTTGTAACCACAGCCAACATAGTAGCCATATCCGGATGAATCATACCAGATCCTTTTGACATACCACCTACGGTAATCGTATGTCCTTCCCATTCAAATTGTACTGCACATTGTTTGGAAATGGTATCTGTAGTCATAATTGCTTCCGCTGCTTTTAAACCAGCTTCTTCTGTATCAGATAACTGTGGGACTAATGCAGATATCCCCTTTACTGCTCTATCTACAGGTAAAGACATACCAATCACACCTGTAGAAGCCGTTAATACCGACTGTAAAGGAATTGATAATTCGTCAGCAACTGCTTGTGCCATAGTTTCATTTGCAGCCAATCCTTTCTTGCTGGTGCATGCATTTGCAATTCCACTATTTAATACAACTGCCTGGGCAAATTCCTGATTTTTAACAATTGCTTTATCCCATTGTACTGGCGCTGCTTTTACAATGTTTTTTGTAAATACACCGGCTACTTTAGCTGGTACACAACTATATACCAACGCCATATCATCTCTACCTTCATATTTGATATGTGCTGCTGTTGCAGCTGCTTTAAAACCTTTTGCTGCAGTAACTCCTCCACTAATTTGTTGCATAAGCGAACAGCTCCTTCCTGTTATTTTATTCTTCATTGTTTATCTTATTAAAAATGACTGTATTATCCGGATTTAAAATGTAATCATAACAATTTAAATCTTTTCTTTCTTCCCAACCCAATTCATGCCAACAGGCATTACCTGTAGCATTATCAGAAAAAGCAACAAGACTAACTTTACTAACCTGCTCTTTCTTTAGTTGTTGTAAAGCATAACGTGACATTTGCGTTGCAATCCCTCTGTGTCTATGTGTTTTTTCTACACAAACATGATAAAAACATCCTGTACGACCATCATGTCCACATAAAATTGCACCAACAATTTCATCATCAATTACTGCTACAACGCTGGTGGTTGGATTTCTTTTTAAAAATCTAGCAATACCATCTTTAGAATCATCTACTGAACGAATGCCAAACCCTTCAATTTTTTTCCATAACGTATATACCTTGTCATAATCTTCTATTGTCATAGATCGAATCAACATCAGCATTCTCCTTTCAAATAAATAATTCTATAAATGTTTTGATTTTATAATTATACATCTTTTTTTATTTTTATGCAATCCCTAAAATGTGAATTTTATACTAAAAGTTATATGCAAACCATATGCAGAACCTGTCAATCACTACATGATTTGTGTATATACACCACTTTCGTTTAACAAACACCACTTTTCACCATTGTAAGCTGTCTATATAACTCTCCTCTGAAAGTGCTTTCCATAGGAAGCAGTATACTCGCATACATTCTGTTTGCATATGTAAACACCAGACTTGTAGGTGTGTGTGGGCAGCTAAGCAGAAACATACATACAGACCTGGAAACATGAAAACAACAAAGTTACAGAGCCATTCGCTTTTATGCATATCTACATATGTAACACTTGTGAAACCAGCAGATTTATTTCTATTGGTTGAAAAAATAATTTCTCTTCAACAGCTATCCTTTTGTTTAGATCTGGATAAGAAAACTTTCATATATTTTTTTACAATAACTATTTGAGGGCAAATAGTTATAAAGGAAAAAGATACACAATCGCGTTGATAGAGATACCTAGTCTCATCAAGTTTCGTTTATCTCAGAAGTGGAACCATTGGAAACTGAAAGATTTCCTTCATCAGACTGTGGAATGAATTCGTTTGAAGGAATTTATGTTGTTGTCAGAATACTATATGTTGGTAACAGTTGGCTCCCTTTTCAAGAAAATACTTGAATAATCTTATATTTTGGTATATAGTTAAGAAGAAGAAAAATGCAAGAGACGGTTATAAATGAAATTGTAGAAGAATATGCATAATTATACATTATTATTCATTTTAACTATTCTCAAAAAATACGGAGGTACTGTTTATGAAAGAAAAAGTTGTATTAGCTTATTCAGGAGGACTAGATACTACAGCAATTATTCCTTGGTTAAAAGAACATTATGATTATGATGTAATTTGCTGTTGCATCAACTGTGGACAAGGAGAAGAATTAGACGGATTAGAAGAAAGAGCAAAATTATCTGGCGCATCAAAATTATACATTGAAGATGTTGTAGATGAATTCTGTGATGATTATGTAGTTCCTTGTGTACAGGCAAATGCTATTTATGAAGATAAATATTTGCTTGGTACATCTATGGCAAGACCAGTTATCGCAAAAAGATTAGTTGAAGTTGCTAGAAAAGAAAATGCAGTTGCTATTTGTCATGGTGCAACAGGTAAAGGAAATGACCAGATTCGTTTTGAACTTGGTATCAAAGCATTGGCTCCTGATATTAAGATTATTGCTCCATGGAGACTTGATACATGGCAGATGGATTCTCGTGAAGCAGAAATTGCATACTGTGAAAAGCATGGCATTCATTTACCATTCTCTACAGACTCTAGTTACAGTCGTGACCGTAATTTATGGCACATTTCACACGAAGGCTTAGAATTAGAAGATCCAGCAAATGAACCTAATTATGAACATTTATTGGTATTGGGTACAACACCTGAAAAAGCACCAAATGAAGGTGAATATGTGACAATGCAATTTGAAAAGGGTGTACCTGTTTCTTTGAATGGTAAGAAGATGAAGGTTTCAGAAATCATTACAGAATTAAATGAATTAGGTGGAAAACATGGTGTCGGTATTATTGATATCGTAGAAAACCGTGTTGTAGGTATGAAATCACGTGGTGTATATGAGACTCCGGGTGGAACAATCTTAATGGAAGCACACCAACAATTAGAAGAGTTAATTTTGGATCGTGATACTTATGCTATGAAAAAAGACATGGCAAACAAATTTGCACAAATTGTATACGAAGGAAAATGGTTCACTCCATTGCGTGAAGCTGTACAAGCATTTATCCAAACCACACAAGAATATGTTACAGGTGAAGTAAAGTTTAAATTGTACAAAGGTAATATTATTAAAGCTGGTACTACTTCTCCATACTCATTATACAATGAGAGTTTGGCATCATTTACAACCGGTGATTTATATGATCATCATGATGCAGACGGTTTCATCAACTTGTTTGGTCTTTCATTGAAAGTTCGTGCAATGAAAATGGCTGAAGCAGAGAAAAACAAATAAAGAACTTTCAGATTATTCATGGATGAATAAATAACATAAAGAAGGCTGTTGTAATGCAAAGTATGATACCATACTTTATACAACAGCCTTTTTTGTGTAATAGGAAATTGCGATGCAATTTCCTATTACATAAAAAACGCTCCGCGAGGATGCGCAGACCGCGGAGATGGAGTTAATTGCTGCGCAATACCGCGGTCGCGCTAGAGTTTTGCAAGCAAAACTCTTTGTTCAAAAAAAGGGAATAGATAAGATTTACAAAAGAGAATGCTACCGAAAATTCGGCTGGTGTTCTCTTTTCTTATTATGAAAGTGTTTTCCCTGGTCAACAGAATGCGTGCAATTTTGTTTGCATAGGTGAAAACCTGACCTGTATGAGCAAGTAGACCTATTAGACAGATCTTGAATATAGGTCTGAAAGTGCGAGAGCAGCAAAGATGCGGAGTAATTCATTTTCATATATTAAAAGTATGATTAGTAGATAGCTTCTGCAAGCACGCTGGCAAAAAATATTAAAAAAAACTGCGAGACTGGAAAGGAAGGAGAAAAGCATGGAGCAACTATGGAATACCCAGTTATGGGAAGAAGTATTAATGGTAGTGTGTATGCTGGGAATGAGTATGTACACAGTTATGGGGATTACCTATGGAAGATTGGTGGGAAAAACCCTTATCTTAGGCAATAAAAATATGAAATGGGAGTCGGATTTTCGTGAAAATGTGGAACGCACCTTTTTCGTAAGTGGAAATGTGAATAATGTGGATAAGTTTGTGGATAAATATGTAATGAGTCAGAAAATCATGGGGATAATTTTATGCACATGGGAAAGGATATGTGGACAAATTGCAATTTTATCTCTATTTATAGCAGCAGTTACAATAGGTTTGGATTATTTGGGGAAATGTGGACGATATGTCACAAGTATGCACGAAGTAATAGATATTGTTTTATTTATGATGTGGATAACTTGTTATTTTATATGGGATATTCGTGGAAAAAAGAAACAAATTCGAGTCTATTTACATGAATATTTAGAAAATGTATTATTGCCGGGCTTGCGTAGACAGGAAGATTTTGCAACGGTGATGGGACAGTATCAAAATGCAAATCAGCAAAAAGTGGAACAGAAAGAAAAAAAGGGGCAGTTGTCCCAAACCCTGCAAAAAAAAGAAAAAGCTGGGCAGTTGTCCCAAACCTTGCAAAAAAAAGAAAAAACTGGGAAACCCGTCTGGCATTTTTTGCAGAAGGAAAGTGAAAAAAAGCAAGAGTTAGATCAAATGAAACAGGCTTTGGTGGAGGAATTAGCCATCGAAAGAAGAAAACGGGAAAAAGAACAAAAACAGAGAATTTTGCAGGCCTCTTTAGAACGAACAAATGCAGAAGCCCTTCAGGAAAAGGTATCAGGAAAACAAGAGCCGGTGTATGAGAATTTACAAGTGGAGCAGAAACAAGCCAGAAAAGAAAAAGGCTCGGAAGAAAAAGAAAGTTTCACCAAGGATATCCTGCAGGAGAAAGATACTGCGGAAGTATTGCAGGATTTATTAAATGAATACTTGGATCATAGCGCAGCCGAGTAGCTCTTTGGTGGAGGCCAAACCTGAATAAAGTGTCCAACCAAAATGTAATAGGACTGCACATATGAAAACAATATAGAATGCAAAAATAAAATGCAAAAGAGAGAGGAAGACTTGTAGATAAAAAGTACACAAAAAGCAAATTTTAAAAAGAGAAAAATTGCAAAAAGGGGTAAAAAATGCGAAGCTGTGGAGAAATATAGAAAAAATATGAACTTATGATTGTAAATTATTGCATATTTGTTACAGGTATGTTACGATGTATGAAGTAATAGGGCAGTGTTTTGCATGGGTAAACAGAATTGTATGGAAGAATACATGCTGTCTGATGTGGAAAACACTTTATCATAGAGCATGAGTTATTATACACACATCAAATATAAGAAAGGACCAAAGATATGAAGGTACATAGTAAGGATACAATCAAAAAATGTATTGCCACAACTTTAGCAGTTGCAATGCTGGGAACAGGATTTTCCATATCTGATTGGCAACCAAGTATACTGCAGGCTAAATGTAAGGAAATGACGGAAACAGACTATTTAAACAATATGAACGATTCGAAGAGAAGCTATGCCTATATGAATGGCGCAGAAAAGCATACGGCATCTATTGTAGATGATAAGAATAATTTGGATCAGGAAAATGTTTCTAAGTTATGGTATACTGGTGCGCAGTTAAAGAAATTATCTGGTTTTTCTAAAAGTAAGACCTGTAACTTGGAGGATAACAAGACCTATACATATTTTTATGCGCCTTCTGACACGAATAATGCATATACATGTGAAGAGACGGCTTATGTAGATACGAATGGCAAGACAGAATTTTCTTATACCTATGAAGGGGTTACCTATGGCTATCAGATTGCCAGAATATGCTTGGCTTCTATAGAGAGTTTAAAAGCGGGAGAGACAATAGAATATGCCGGTTGTGTGTACGTAGCTGTCAATGTGCATATCCATGACACCACAGCTACAGAATTAAAACTGCCAGCATATATTCCCGATGTGAAATTGCATAAACTGGAAAATGGTGGATTTGCAAGAGGATTAGTGGATGAGACCTATAATTTGCCTTGTGTGGAAATCGCGGATTATGGCTTTGCCAACTGTCAAAGTGTAAAGAAAATCGTAGTTCCGGCTTCTTACCAAAGACTATGTAACCATGCCTGCATGAATATGCAAGCCTTGGAGCAGGTGGTATATTTGGATGATGCCGGGAAAGCAGGTGACGGTACAACGATACATATGATAGGAGATCATGCTTTTGCCGGATGTTCCAATTTGAAAGAGGCAACCTTACCGAAAGAGTGGATTGCCGGCATTGTAGATTCTCATGGGAAGTTTGTGCAAATGTCAGATACTCGGTTTGCCAATGGAACGATTCGTTATTCGGGGTATTCTCCTTACTATATGGGAATTGGTGTCTATCAAGATTGTGATTCTATTCAGTCTGTTTCTATTGCAGGTGAATATCCATATGTGCCAAGAGATACCTTTGCAGGATGTAAGGGGTTGGCAGAGGTTCATTTTTCGGAAAAGATTAAAACACTTCTTTTGGATTTGAGTTGTTTCGCAGGAGAAATCAATTGTGGTAATCAAATAGAAGAGCTTCATATTCCTTGCGATGTCATTATGGGTGGATACGCATTTACGAACTGTACCAATTTGAAAAGAGTAGAGTTAAATGGTACATTAAATCAGAATGTAAACTTAAATGGATTTGTGTTTGAATGTAGTGGCAATATTTTTGAAAACTCTTTTGCAGAGAATGGAGAATTTATCTATAACCCTAATAAATTGGGAACCAAGGATGAGACACAGGATAAGTATACCTTGACTGTTCCAAAAGAGTGTTTTTTGCGAACAAAAGGTTTGCAAAAATTTATCATTGGTACGGAGAAAAAGGCAGATTCCAACGTGGATGTAGTACTTACAGAAGGCGCTTTTCGCAGTTCAAACATAAAGAATCTAGAATTTAAGGGTGGTTCTTATACTGTTCATTCCGGTGCTTTGAGTCAAATGCAATCTACAGAGTGGATTACTTTTTCTAATACAGGCGATGTCCGACTTTGTGGGGAACCTTTTGCCTTTTCTTATCATTCCATCGGTGTTGATTTAAAAAATCAATCTAAGGGATTTGGAAAATTGAAGGGTGTACGTTTTAACAATACGTCAAATAACGAAGTGGTGCATAGAGATGGCGGTACTGTTTGGTTATGCAGCGATAATGTGTATTGTATTGATTCATCTACAGGAGCTTGGCATCAACCTTCTAAGGCAAGCTTTTATGGTTTGCCAGAGGTAGATGTGTATTTTGGAAAAGAAGTAGCCTATATTCTATCTGATGGAACAGATGGAACAATGATGGATTTTGAAAGAAAGAATAATGGAACAGAAACTTTTCGTCATGCAGCATTTGGTGGTGTGAAAGCTATTTACCTGCAAAATCCAGATGTTTCCTTTATGGCTAAAGATTATGATGTGACAAGTTCTGTATTTGGGGATGGCAAGAGAGCATTTAATGGTGAGTCTGTAAAAATCTACGGTATACCATATGTTGCCAATGATAGAACTATCAATGATTTTAGAATGTTACTGGAGAATCAAAAACAATATAAGAATGTGGAGTATCTCAATTATTATAATGATATATCAGTGGAAGTGAACAAGAATTTTACAGCAGGTAAGGGCTTTGATCCAGCTGCAATTACTGTGCAGGCGATTTGTGCAGATAGAACGAAAGTCGAAATACCATATGATCCACAGAATACCAATGCAGGATATATCTTGGATAAGAGTACACAAGAGGCTTTTCAGGCTGATACAGGTGCAGGCATGGATTTTCAACTAGGTATTTCTTATTTAGGAAAGTCTGCATGTGTGATGGCACACATCAACGAAAAACAGTTGGAAAAGATTGAAGTGCAAATCAAGGAAGGCACAGAATTTATTGAAAATACCAGACCACAAGCCAGCGATTTTCAGTTGATTTCTGGTACCTATGACAATGGTAGTAAACTTACACCAGAGCAATTGGAAAAGGCCAATCTGACGGTTCGTTTGGTAAGTGGCAATACAGTATTTGGCGCACCGGGCAAAGAAGAAATCATGATTAGTTATGATACTGCTTCTACTGTAACGACAGTAGCCGTACGTGCCAAGAAAGTGGTTAGTATGAGTGCGGTACAGATAGAACCAATTTACGAAGGGGAAGTTTTGCGCGCCAGCGCATTTCAAGTTAAGGCCGCTTATGACAATGGCTACATAGATGATAAATATACAAAATATACCATGGTACCAACGATGGCTGCGTATGAGCAAACCTCTGTTACATTGACGGGTGAAGATGGATGTACATTACAAGTTCCAATTACAGTTACAGAAGTGACAGGAATTGAAGTACAGTTCAAGCAGGAAAATGGAGAAACAAAGAAGTTTACTTCTTTTGAAACCATCAATAAAGAGAATTTATTTGTTATTCTTATGTACGGAAACAATAGCTATAAAGTGTTGGAACCGTCAGAATACACAATTACCTTGAAGAAGAATGAAGCCGGAAAAGAATGGTTGGTATTTACGCCGGTAAATTGTAAAAGAGTGCATGCTTCTTACCAGAGTGATTTGTTGATTCAGAACGCGGATGAACAGGTGGAAGAAACTACTACATCAAGCACACAGGTCCCAGTTGCTTCACCAGCAGCAATCGATTCTGTGAAGGCAGGGGGAGAAGAAATAACAGCACCACACACAAGCCCAGCTCATTTACCGCAGGATTCTGCTGGTAATGGTGATTTGATATTGGATCGTGTAGTGAGTGAGGGTGAAGTAACTACAAGTAGTAGTGTGAGGGACGATAGTGTGGTAGCATCTGTTACAGCAGGAACCACACCAACCCAGTATCCTATAGCTTTTGCTTCTAATACAGCAATACCACTTGCAGCTGGTCCTTCTGTGACGACCAATAACAGAAAGTTGAAGCTGTCTAAAATTACTGTGGGATTGCATGAAAGTGTTACATTTTCCTTATCAGAAGGAAAGTTGGTTACAGGCGTTGCACAAAACACAAAAGTTGCAAAAATCCAGAAAAATGGACGGGTATATGCAAACGGTGTGGGCACCACTAATATTAGCTGGAAAGATGAATTAGGCAATGTATATAGTGCACAATTGGTTGTAAAAAATGCACCAAAGAAAGTAACTATAAAAGGTAAGAAAACCTTAAAGGTAAAGAAAAAAATGCAATTGAAGCTTGTACTTTCTAAGAATAGTGCAAGTCATAAGAATACTTACCGTTCAAGTAAAAAGCAGGTTGCCACAGTATCTGCAACCGGTTTGGTAACAGCAAAACGCAAAGGAGTTACAACTATCACAGTGACTACTTACAATGGTTGCAAAGCAAAAATTAAAGTCAAAGTCAAATAATAGGACTACTCTTTGGTTAGTAGAAACTTGTTTTTAAAAAGTGAAATTTACGGCACCTTACCTACACAAAAAGAGAAAAAATAAAAAAAGTAAAGTTTTTGTGTACAAATAAAAAGAAGTGTGTTATAATACCCTTGAAGGTAAGGAGTGAGGATGATGACTCAACATAAGACAAAATCGACGTTGGAGAAGGAACGGTTACAGCGTGAGTTATACCTCTTATTGAGTGAGGGACTTAGCAAAGATGGAGAAGATGATAGAAGTCTATATGGGAGTGAAGTTTTGTATTATGGCGATGTCATATGCGAACGCACTGGACTCTATTATTAATGTGCGGAACTATTTTTCATAAAAGACAGCAGAAGGCGATGGGGTGCTTTCTGCTGTCTTTTTGTGTAAAAGGATAATTGTGATGCAATTGTCTTTTTACACAAAACGCTTTGCGAGGATGCGCAGATTGTGGAAATGTAATGAATAGCTGTGCAATACCGTGGTCACGCTAGCATTTTGTAAGCAAAAACCCTTGTTCTATAATGGGAAATTGCCATGTAATTGTTCTATTCCACGATAAAATTGTTAGGGTTATAGAGTGGTCTGGAATTGCTATCTATTATTGAAAGAAATAGGTGAATATGCTATACTAAACCATGGATGTTAACAGAAAAAAAGCTACATAAGAATGATTTGAAAAAGACCGTAACAATTCAGCTATTTGGCTGACTTGTAGCAAAAGTCCCATAAGAAAGGTGCGTAAAAACTTGTTTAAAAAGTTAAAAAAAATAATAATTCTTGGACTGCTTGTTTGTTTTTGTATGGAACAGCCGGCATTTTTTACGTTTGCACAACAATGGGGGGAACAGTTGCAAAAGCATAAAAATATATTGCAGATGGGAAGGGCTATGGCTAAAGAGGCAGTAGAGGAAGACGGTTTGTTGGTACAGGTTCGACCTTATTATCATATCCCATGGAAAAATCAATATAGCCAATGTGAATATTTGAGCCGGGAATATCTGCATATATCTGGTGATACAGCTGTAATAAAAGATGCATATATACGTTTGTCCCAATCAGAAGCGGTGATTGCCATACAACCGGATTATAAATATCAGGCATCTGCCCTTAGCTTGCCCAATGACAATCGCATCAAGAAGCAGTGGGGGCTTTATAATGATGGAAGTTATGTGTATGAAGGGGAAGATGGACAGACCATACAGGCAGTTAGCGGTGTGGATTGCAATGTTTTAGCTGCTTGGGAAAAAATCAACAGCCAAAAAGAAGTGGTAGTAGCCATGATCGATACAGGGGTTGATTACCAGCACGAAGATTTACAGTATGCCATTTGGACCAATGAAGATGAGATTGCGGGAAATGGGATTGATGATGATCATAATGGCTATGTAGATGATCTACATGGCTGGGATTTTTACAATGGAGATTCTGGCATTTGTAAATACAGCAAAAATGGCAAAGCTGTGGCATCTGATAATGATAATCATGGTACCCATTGTGCAGGAACCATTGCAGCAACCGCCAATAATGGAGTGGGGATTGCCGGAATTGCGTCTCCTTTAAATGTGAAGATTATGCCAATCAAATGTTTGGGAGGGGCCAATGGAGCCACTTCCACTTCTAAGCTCATCAAAGGCTTCAAATATGCTATGGCCAATGGTGCAGACATTGTAAATGCCAGTTGGGGCGGTAGCCTCAAAAATAAAGACGATTATGCTTTGAAAAATGTGGTGGAACGCTGTGGTATGTTGGTGGTTGCAGCCGCAGGCAATACAGGAACGGCAAATGACCTGCAAGGCTGTTATCCGGCAAGTTTCAGTGGAGAACTGTCCAATGTCATATCTGTGGGGGCATTAGATGCCGATGGTACCCTTTCTGTTTTTTCCAATTATGGCACCAATGTGGATGTTTTGGCACCGGGTTCCGGCATCATCAGTACCAGTGTAGGCGGTTATGCTACCATGTCCGGTACTTCTATGGCAGTACCTATGGTGACTGCTGTCGCTGCCATGCTTTATGCCCACAAGGATTATCTGCCGCCGGCAGTCCTCAAACAAGCCTTGGTAGATTCTTGTCGACCCTTGGCTACGGTGGATTCCAGTGTTGTTGCCCACGCGGGAATTTTAGATGCGAATTTAGCTATGGCGCAGATAGATGGATTGGTGCAAGATGACATCCCTCCTACTATTTCAGAGTTGTATGCAGAATATGATGGGGTGATTAAAGTTTCTGCCTCGGATGAAGGTGTGGCAGGCATAGCTTGTATCATGTATCAAAAAGGAGTACAGGCAAAGGCATATTTTCAGCGAGGTGCAAGAGGCAATTTGGTGGATGGAAATATGGTACAGGTGAAAAAGAGTGGTTTGTACACATTTTATGTCAAAGATCATGGAAATTTGGAAAATATACAACGTATTTATGTCACTGTGGATGTGACAGCGCCAGATATTTCTGTGAAAAAGAAAAAGAAAAAAATACAGTTACAGTGGTCAGAAAAAAATACAGTGATTGTAGAGGCACGTTATGCATTTGGAAAGCATGATAAGAATTATTTTTTACAAGGCAATGGTACACTGGTTGCCTGTAAAAGGAAAAAGAAAATATGGAAAAAGATAAAAGGAAAGTATTTGACAGTATATGCAAAAGACCGGGCAGGCAATGAAAAATGTAAAATTTTCCGTCTGAAAAAATAAGTACAATCCGGTTTCGCATTTCGCTGTCTTTGCGATAAAATCGTTGTTTTGGGTGTGAAAGGAATGAAAAGAATGAATGATATGATTGAAAAAATTAAAGTGGTAAAAAATGAAGTGAAAAAAGTAATTGTAGGAAAAGATGATTGTATCGATAAAATCCTAATGGCAGTTTTGGCAGGGGGACATATCTTGATGGAGGATACGCCGGGAGTAGGTAAAACTACTTTGGCAATGGCCTGCGCAAAAGCCATGGATTTATCAAAAAAACGAATGCAGTTTACACCGGATGTTTTGCCTAGTGATGTGGTTGGTTTTTCTATCTTGAATCGAGAGGGAAAAATGACCTATCAGCCAGGTGCGGTTATGTGTAACATCTTTTTGGCAGATGAGTTGAATCGTACCTCCCCTAAGTCACAGTCTGCATTATTGGAGGTTATGGAGGAAGGAAAGGTGACCGTAGACGGTGAGACTAGGGAAGTGCCAAAACCATTTGTTGTCATTGCTACACAAAATCCCTTGGTGTCCATCGGCACACAAAAACTACCAGAATCACAATTGGATCGATTTATGCTTAAATTGCACATAGGCTATCCGACATTGGAACAAGAGATTATGATGCTGAAGGGAAGAAAAATGGAGAATCCGTTAGAACAGGTACAACCGGTACTGACAGCAGAAGAAATCTTGGAAATGCAAAAGCAGGTGAGAGAAATTTTTGTGCATGATAATGTGTATCGCTTGATCGTGTCTGTGGCACAGGAAACCAGAAACGATGACAATATTTTGCAAGGACTGAGTCCAAGAGGAAGTTTGGCTTTGTTAGCTATGGCAAAGGCAGTTGCATTTATGGCAGGACGTGAATATGTTGTTCCAGAAGATGTTTCCTATATTTTTTCAGAGGTGGTAAGCCATAGAATGATTTGGAACAAATCCAATGGAATGTCCGATGAGGAAAAAAATAGTTATTTGAACCAGTTACTTCGTAAAGCGATGAAGAAGGAGGCGGCTTCATGAAAAAGAAATGGCTCATGTATCTGGTAGTCATTTTTTTCTCTGTTTGTTTTGCTCTATTATACAATCGTTATGCCATTTTTTTATCCGTAGCTTTTATGCTTGTTTTTCCATTAATCAGTAGTCTGGTGGTGGTTTTATGGAAACAGGGGCTTAGGGTACAGTGTCGTCTGCAACAGAGAAACCAAGAGCTGAAAAAGACAAATGTCTTGCTGTTAGAGGTGCATAATCCTACTCCATTTTCCCTTGTAGGTGGAAAGGTAATGGTAAGCTATCAACATGAATTGTCGGAGGAAATGGTGGAAATACCTTTAAAGATTTCTGTGGCTGCGTTTTCCTCTATCCAAGAAAAAATCAGCCTTTGCAGTGCTCATTGTGGAAGGGTAAGGTTGCAGGTTTCCCCTATGTATGTGGAAGGATATTTTGGATTGTTTGCTACCCATATAGGTAAACCAGAACAGTTGCAGTATGTAGGGCTACCTATATTGGAAGATCTAGAACCTACAGAGATGGAACAGGAAGCACTTGCGGAAAAATGGACGGAAAAAGGGCAGGATATCAAAAATATTCGAGAGTATTATGCCGGAGATTCTTTGAAACAGATTCATTGGAAATTATCAGCTAAGAAAGGACAATGGTTGGTAAAAGAATGTGAGGATGAGGAAGCAAGAATACAAATTTATTTTTCCTTGTACACAAAAAATCGCCCTACGTATGCTTGGTATGACCAGCAAATAAGCCAATTGGCAGGACAGTCTAGATCCTATTTGTTGGCAGGTATTGTGCATGAGGTGGTTTGGTATCATCCACAAAGACAAGCCTATTGCACCGATATCATTGCAGAAGGGGAGGATTTGCTTGCTACATTAGAAAAAATTATGTTGGCGGGGGTTTGTCGTAGCATACCTCTGGAAAGCGAGATGGAATAGGGAGCATTTTTTATGAAACAGAAAAAGCAAACAAGACAAGATTCATTTTTACAAAAAAACATGGGTGTATTTTATCGTGTGGAACAGCATACGAGAGAAAATAAATGGTGGAATGCAGGGTGGCAACATATGGTGGAAGCTGCTTTGTTTATTCTTTTTATATATGGTATTTTTGGAAGTTTCGTTACGGGAATGGAATTTCCTATCTATAAAACTATTTTTTATCTGGGGATCTGCTTGGTTGCAATGGTGGATTATGGTATTTTTTTCATTGCGAAACAGGGAGAAAGAGGCTTGATTATTTCTGCCATTTTTACTGGTGGTTTTGGATTTTGTAAACGCAGGAGCATTGCCCAAGGTCTTGCAATCTGCGTGAATACCTATTTACAACATTTCTCAGATTATTATAATTATCAAATCTTGCAGTATCATGTACAGACAGAACAGGTAGAAAAAGTGACCACGATTTTTTGCATTTTTGTGGCTATTTTTTTGATTGGGATTTTCGCATACTTTTATCATTCTAAAAATGGAAAATGGATGTTTTGTGGATTGGGCTTATTGTTGGTGCTTTTGCCGGAAACCGTTGGAAAAGTGTCGGCAGTTGCGCCTTCTATAGTATTTGTGATTACACTATTGTTACTGTTTTCCGTGCGGGATTGGCAATATAAAGATGGGGCAGCAGGTAAAAAAATGTTACTACAGCAGGGAATCCTGGCAGTATGTTTGTTGGGATTGCTTCTGTGCTTGCTGCCTGCCTCTACTTATAAGAAAAAGCTTCAATATAGTATTTATAAAGAAAAAATTCAGCATTTTATGGAATGTGTAACGACTGGCAACTTCACTGGAAAAAGAGCTAAAGGTGGGATTAATGCAGGTATGCTTGGCAAGGTTGGTGAAGTGGTTTATGAAGACACTGACCAAATGCGAGTTACCATGCATGAAAATAAAACCATACAACGCACGCAATATTTTCCCGGATTTATTGGCAGCAATTATAAAGGCACAAAATGGCAGGATTTAGATAAACAGCAGAAGAAACAATTGCAACAGATAGAAAAAACCTACGATGTTTCAGTTGAAAATATAGCTACACAGGTAGCAGAGATTTTTTCTAAAAAGGATTTGGTTTCGAATTCAGGCAATATTTTTTCTCCATGCTATAAGAATATGTATCAACAAAGATTGCAGAACTGTGAAGAAGACCAAGGGCAGATGAACCAACTTTGTAATCAGTTCTTTTTAGAAAATGTAGGTGGCGAAGGCTTCAATGAAAGATTTCAGCAATTTTTTGGAGCAGAGCAGGCAGAAAAAAATATATATGCCATCGAGAATATTGCGGAGACTTCCAAAACGAAATTTATTCCATATTTTGCAACGACCATGTGGGAGAATAAAAATGGATATTTACATTTGGAAGAACATAGCAAAAATGGATTTTATCAAATTTCCAGCTTTCCGCAATTGGGGGAACAGGAGAATAGAATTTACCCTATTGTTTCCAATACTGATTTTGATGAACGACGACCGGAAGCTTTGTGGGCGGAAATAGAAGAGGAGAAACAAAACTGGGAAGATGTTGTGAATCAGACATATATGGCGGATGACCCTGCTCAGCAACAAAGGCAAACGGGAATACAGCAAAGAATCAGCCAAGACCAATACATTACTTTGACATCCTCCACCCTGGAAAACTTTTATTGTCAGGCTTTGGCTGTGCACGAAAAACAGCAAGCCTATGAGCAATTTGTGAAAGCTGCCTATTGTCAGGTGCCAGAACAATTGCAGAAACCCTTGCAGAAAATTTGCAGGCAGTATGATTTAAAAGCGCAGGGGAATATCCAGGAAAGTGTCTATCGTTTGTTAGCTTTTTTTGAAACACATACAAAATATAGCTTGGCGCCGGGAAAGACACCTAGGGATCAAGATTTTGTTCTGTACTTCTTACAAGAAAATAAGGAAGGTTATTGCGTGCATTATGCTTCTGCGGCTACATTGCTTTTGCGTACCATGGGAATTCCTTGCAGGTATGTAGAAGGATATATGTTAGATACCTCCTCGCAACTACCGGAGGTAGATCAGGAAAAACGAACTTGCACCTATGTACTAAAGGATTGCAATGCACATGCATGGGTAGAGGTATATATATCTGGATATGGATGGGTACCTTTAGAGGTGACGAATGGCTATTCCGACAAAACCATCCTTTCCCAATTTTTTGCAGAAAACCAAACGACTGCTACTGCCTTGCCACAGATTGAACAAGACATGCGTCCGGATAATACAGCTACAGTTACAGAAGGAGAAACTGCGAAAGAAACCATAAAACCATCAGAAAACAGTGGGAAAAATGGAACATTTATGTCCGGGCAGGCAGACGCAAAGCAAAATGCTGGTGTCCGCTTTGAAATAGGGCTTGCTATCATGGTAGTCATGGTTAGTTTTTGCGTGGTTTTTGTACTTTATTATTTTGGAAAGAGAAAAAAAGTGGAGTTACCATTGCAGGAACAAGAATGTCGACTCCAACAAAGTATAGAAAAATGGTTGCGGAAGAATCAATATATGACAGGTGACCAGGTATTGCGGGAAGAAGCTTTACAAGGTGGATTTGCAGTGCCGGGAGCTACACCAAAAGAGTGGGTTGCCTTTGGAAAGATTTTAACCAAAAGTAGATATAGCGAAGCCGGTATTACAAAAGAAGAATTACAGCAATGTAAGGACTTCTTCGACAAGCTTCGTAGTAGTGGGGGCAAGTAGACTTGTTTAGGTATAAAACTACATGGCAGTCTTTTGAAACTACAGTATATGAAAGTGCATTGCTTTGCAGCTTTCGCAATTCCAGACATGTATGCACGTATGCCAGCAGAATTGTATGCAGGCATGTATTTTATTGGCTACGAAAAACACTTTTATATTAAATTTAAATTTTATGTGGTTTTTTTAGAAAAAATAGTTTATAATGGGGATAACTATGTGTGAGGATAATTGGTTGGAAAGGTGATTTTCCAAGTTTCCCAATTGCACAGATGAATGCATGGTATACGAAAAAAGAGAACATTGTTGATGATATTTTAGGAGGATAATTACGATGAGTGATATTGATGTTATGTCAGTTAACGCCATTCGAGCATTGGCAGCGGATACGGTTCAAAAAGCAAATTCTGGACATCCGGGATTACCTTTAGGTGCAGCGCCTATGGCATATGAATTGTGGGCTAATTTTATGAAACACAATCCAAAGAATCCAAATTGGGCAGATCGTGACCGTTTTATATTGTCAGGTGGACATGGTTCTTCTCTTTTATATTCATTGCTTCATATTTTCGGATATGGAGATTTGTCTATGGAGGATATGAAGAATTTCAGACAGTGGGGTTCTTTGACACCAGGTCATCCGGAATATGGTCATACAGTAGGTGTAGAGGCAACTACAGGACCACTTGGTGCAGGTATGGCTATGGCAGTAGGTATGGCTATGGCAGAAGCACATTTGGCATCACGTTTTAACAAAGAAGGTTATCCGGTTGTAGATCATTACACATATGTATTGGGTGGAGATGGTTGTATGATGGAAGGTATTTCATACGAAGCATTTTCATTAGCTGGTACCTTAAAATTAAGTAAATTAATCGTACTTTACGATTCTAATAAGATTTCCATTGAAGGAGATACAGATATTGCCTTCCAGGAAGACGTAAAGAAACGTTTTGAATCCTTTGGTTTCCAAACTTTAGTAGTAGAAGATGGTAACAACTTAGAAGAAATTGCAAAGGCAATCGCTGAAGCAAAAGCAGACACCACAAGACCTACTATGATTACTGTTCGCACAAAGATTGGACATGGCTGCCCTGCAAAAGAAGGTACAGCAAGTGCCCATGGAGAACCACTTGGAGTGGACAATGTACGTGCATTAAAAGAGAATTTAGGTTTGGATCCGGAAAAAGAATTCTACGTTCCACAGGAAGTATATGATAATGCAGCTAAGATTGTAGAGAAGAATCAGGCAGCAGAAGATGCATGGAATACTATGTTCCAAGAGTATCGTGAGAAGTTTCCAGAGATGGCAAAATTATGGGATGATATGCATAACCCAGAAGCAGCAAAGGCTTTGGCGGATGAAGAGGCATATTGGGCAATTGACGACAAAGCAGATGCTACAAGAAATATTTCTGGTAAGATGATTAACCGAATCAAAGAATATCTTCCAGGTTTTATTGGTGGTTCAGCAGACCTGGCACCATCCAATAAGACAAACATGAGTGAAATGGGTGATTACTCTGCACAAAATTATAGCGGAAGAAACTTACATTTTGGTGTGCGTGAATTGGCTATGGCTGCCATTGGAAATGGTATGACCTTGCATGGTGGATTGCGTCCATATGTATCTACCTTCTTTGTATTTTCAGATTACGTAAAACCAATGGCAAGACTTTCTTCTTTGATGGGTACACCATTAACTTATGTATTTACCCATGATAGTATCGGTGTAGGAGAAGATGGCCCTACCCACGAACCAATTGAGCAATTGGCTATGTTGCGTTCTATGCCAAACTTCACAGTATATCGTCCGGCTGATATGATGGAGACAGCTGTAGCTTGGTATTATGCAGTGACTTCTCAAAAAACACCTACTGCATTGGTATTGACAAGACAGAATTTACCACAACTTGCCGGAACCAGTAAGGAAGCCTTGAAGGGTGGATATATTGTAGATGATAGCGAAAAGGCAGTACCAGAGTTGATTATCATGGCAAGCGGTTCGGAAGTACAGTTGGCAATTGAAGCAAAAGAAACCTTAAAACAAGAAGGTGTAGATGTGCGTGTCGTAAGTATGCCATCTATGGATGTATTTGAACAACAGAGCGAAGCTTACAAGGAACAGGTACTTCCAAAAGCATGTAGAAAGAGAGTAGCAGTAGAAGCACTTTCAAGCTTTGGATGGGGCAAATATGTTGGATTAGATGGTGGTTATGTAACCATGGATACCTTTGGTGCTTCTGCACCTGCAAATGTATTATTCCAACAATTTGGTATTACAACCGCACATGTGTTGGAAGTTGCAAAAGAAGTATTGGCAAAATAAACAGGATACGAGCATACATTTATTGTCACACAGTGGTAGATAAATATTCTCGATATATTGGAAAAGAGTTGTGACAGTCGCAACTCTTTTCTCAATTTACACCAATGAGAAAGGAGACAACCATGTCTCAGATTTTGATAGTTGAAGATGAAAGAAAGATTGCACGTTTTGTAGAGTTAGAGTTAAAACATGAAGGATATCAGGTTTTTTTGGCTGATGACGGAAAAGCAGGATTGGATTTTATTTTGAATCAAAAACCGGATTTGGTGGTATTAGATGTGATGTTGCCGTCAATGAATGGAATTGAAATTTGTAAGACAGTAAGAGAGCAGGGAATTACCGTTCCGATTATTATGCTGACTGCGAAAGATGATGTGATGGATAAGGTAGAAGGGTTGGATAATGGTGCAGATGACTATATGACAAAACCTTTTGCAATTGAAGAATTACTGGCTCGTATACGGGTTGCCTTAAAGCATAAAGACAGCCATGAAACCGCGCAGAAAAATCCTTGTCTGCAACATGGAAATTTAATTGTAGATTTAGACAAATATACAGTAAAATATAAAGAAGACCTTATTGCATTGACAAAAAAAGAATTCGATTTACTTGCATTCTTGTTGAAAAATAAAAATAAAGCAATTTCCAGAGATGCCATCTTAAACGAAGTATGGAATTATGATTACGTTGGTGAAACCAATGTGGTGGATGTGTATGTGAGATACATTCGACAAAAGATAGATGATCAGTATCACGACAAGATTTTACAAACTGTACGTGGAGTGGGGTATATCATAAAAGATGAATAAGAAAAATAAGTGGATGGCCAGCGTTCGACAGAAGAAAAGAAAGCTACAAGAACGCAGAAAACAATTTGTCAATCAATTACATTTATCCATTGAAATGCAATTGGTGTGTATCCATGGGGTTTGTACCATGGCATTTGGAATGCTTATTTTCTTAACCTTAGGCTTTATGATTTATCATAGCGAATTGAAAGCTACAAGCCTAGAATTTCATTATCATATGCAAACATGGAATATAAAAATTACCACGATTTATCGTTTTAGCATCCTAATGTATATGGCAATTAGCGTATTCATTATAGAACTTTCAAAGAAAAATATGCACCGCATCGCAGATAAATTGAATGATATTATGCGGAGCACCAATCATATTACCGTTTATAATTTGGAACAGGAACGACTGCATGTGGAAGGGATTCAAAATGAATTGCGAGCCGTTGCGGTAACTGTCAACAATATGTTGGATAGACTGCAGTTTGCTTATGACAAACAAAAGCAGTTTGCTTCGGACGCATCGCATGAATTGCGAACGCCCATTGCAGTGATACAAGGATACAGCAATATGTTGGATCGCTGGGGATTAAAAGATGCGGAAGTTTTGGCAGAGTCAGTGGAAGCAATCAAAAATGAAGCCCAGTCTATGAAGGAATTGGTTGAAAAGTTATTATTTTTATCTAGAAATGATAAAAAGACCTTAAAACTGGTAAAAGAACAATTCGATATAGGAGAAATGTTAAAGGAAATCATAAAAGAAACCAGAGTGACCACCCAAGATCGAAACATAGAAGCATTAGATGTAGAACCGATTTTTATCTGGGGAGATCGACAGATGATAAAAGAAGCCATTCGAGTTTTTGTTGAAAATGCCATAAAATATACAAATGTTGGTGATAGTATCTATTTGGGCTGTGAAAAGCAAATGGACAGATGTCAGTTGATTATTGCTGATACAGGAATTGGAATGGAAGAAAAAGATATAGAAAATATTTTTCAACGGTTTTATCGAGCAGATCGAGTGAGAAATCATAATATTGATGGACATGGTTTGGGGTTATCAATAGCCCAATTAATCATACAAAAACATGTTGGTAGTATAAAAGTTCGTAGTCAGTACGGACGAGGCACTTGTTTTTTTGTGCGATTACCAATGCAAAGATAGGTGTAATATTACACTTGAGAAATGAGGTAGAAGTATGTCAAAGAAAAGAAAAAAGTCAAAAATTGAAAACCCGGCATTGCGAAGTTTTTTGCTGGCGTTAAAAGCAACCTTGCTGGTAATTTTACTTGTAGTGCTCATAGGTGGCATTGTATTTTATTTTGCTTATGGGAAGCAATTTATTGCAATGCAAAAAGAAGCAAGCCAAAATGTAGCAGCATCTACAGTAGATACATTTCGTTCTGCGGAGACAAGTTTAATTTTTGATGCAAAAGGAAAAGAAATATCAGAAATTAAGGGAGAAAAAGATGTATTCTATTTGGATACAGAACAAATACCTGATTATGTAAAAACAGCTTTTGTATCGATCGAAGATAAGAAGTTTTACGAGCATGGCGGTGTGGACTATTTAGCAATTATGCGTGCTGCTTTTCAATATGTGAAGAAAGGACGTGTCACACAGGGTGGTAGTACCATTACACAACAGCTTGTAAGAAATGTCTTTATTAGTAAGGAAGTTACCATGGACCGTAAAATACGAGAAATGTTTTATGCCATGGAAATGGAAAAAAGATATACCAAAGATCAGATTCTAGAGTTTTATATCAATAATGTCTATTTTGCAAATGGTTATTATGGAATTGAAGCAGCAGCACAAGGCTATTTTAATAAAGACGTAAATAAGTTGTCTTTATCACAAGTTGCATTTTTGTGTGCAATTCCAAATGGACCTACCCTGTACAATCCTTTGAATCATTATGATAATACCATTGACCGACGTAATTTAATTTTAAAGAATATGTTGGATGACGGAAAAATCCTGATTGAAGAATACCAGGCAGCAGTGGATGAAAAAATTGAGTTAAAAGTACAAGAACAAAAGAAACGTGATTATCTTGAAACTTTTTCAAAATATTGTGCGGTACGTGCTTTGATGCAATCCCAAGGATTTATCTTTAAAAATAAGTTTGCATCTGCGGAAGAAAAGAAAGAGTACAAAGCGGAATACAATGAATTATATGAAACCTGCGAGCAATCTCTATACTCTGGCGGATATCGTATTTATACCTCCATCAGTATGACAAAACAAAAAGCCTTGCAAAATGCAGTGAATGATGTTTTGAAGAATTTTACAGAAAAGACAGATGCAGGTATATACAAAATGCAAGGTGCGGCTGTTTGTATCAGTAACAACACAGGGCGTGTGGTTGCAATCGTAGGAGGAAGAAAACAGGACGTTAGCGAGGGTTATACCCTAAATCGTGCCTTCCAAAGTTTTAGACAGCCAGGTAGTTCCATCAAGCCATTAATTGTATACACACCGGCTTTTGAAAATGGTTATACCCCAGAATCCATTGTTAGCGACAAACGATTTGAGGGTGGACCAAGAAACTCAGATGGTAAATATTCAGGAAATATTCCAATTCGTTCCGCTGTTGCGGCATCCAAGAATGTAATTGCTTGGAAGTTATTTGAGGAAATCACACCAAAGGTTGGATTGTCATATATTTTAAATATGGGCTTCTCTAATATTGTGGACAGTGACTATTATCCAGCATCTTCTTTGGGCGGATTGACCAATGGTGTAAGTCCATTAGAAATGGCATCTGGTTTTGCAACAATTGAAAATGAAGGATACTACAGAGAACCTACCTGTATTGTAAAAATTACAGATGCAAGAGATAATGTCATTTACAAAAATAAGAATAAAAAGAAGCAAATCTATTCCAAAGAATCTGCACATATGATGACAAGCTGTATGGAAAGTGTATTTGAAAGTGGTACAGCACGTGGATTGCAGATTGGCAACATGAAAGTGGCTGGAAAAACAGGAACTACCAACGACAAGAAAGATGGTTGGTTCTGTGGCTTTAGTGCATATTATACAACTGCTGTATGGGTAGGATATGATACACCAAGAACAGTATCCGATTTGTATGGTAGTACCTATCCGGGACATATTTGGCAAACATTTATGCAAGGTATTCATACAGGACTTACTTATAAAGATTTGATGGATAATTATGCAAATAAACGTGACACTCGTAACAACATTGAAGATGAGAAAGAAACAGAAGAAACAGAAGAACCTGAAGAAACAGAAGATGTAGATGATGAGGAAGAAGTATCTGAAACACCATTGCCAGATAGCTGGACAGAGGGTGGAAGTAACGGAGAAGATCCAGAACCTGAAATTACATCAGAGCCAAATAGTGGCATTATATCTGAACCTGTGGATAATGGAGGAAATGCAGATTCGGATGCTGGTGCCGGTGATAGTGAACCAAGCGCAGAAGAAGAAAACTAAAAGTGCAAGTAAACGAAAAGTGCAAGTAAGCGAACACTTAAAGATGGTTATCGCAAAGGTACAATTGCAGCATATAAAGTTGAAAAAAAGCACCCAAATCTCAATTGCGAGATAAGGGTGCTTTTTAACTTACTATGAAACCTTTCAAAGTGTAAATTACGAAACAGTGTAAAAAAGCACAGACTTCCCCTATCATAATATTGGAAACTTTTTATAAATTAGGCAGGAGATTCCGTCATGGCATTTGGCATTTCCCAACCTAATGATTTTAGTTTTTTGAGATAAGAGTTGATTTTACGTTCTTTATTAAACTGGTTGTAATAGTCTGCACCTAAATCTTCAAATTTTACACCATCTTTTAAAATGTGATAAATGGCAATTAGAATTGAATGAGCAACAGCTACATAGGCTCGTTTGCTACCACGATGTGCACTAATCCTTTTGAACTTTGCATAGAAATAGGAGTTTTTAACATTAACAGCTGAATGTGCACAAACAACTAATGTAGATTTTAAAAGTGCATTGCCT
Organism: Lachnospiraceae bacterium; assembly: GCA_017393285.1. Lineage (GTDB taxonomy): Bacteria > Bacillota > Clostridia > Lachnospirales > Lachnospiraceae > CAG-411. The sequence goes on along the minus strand of JAFORL010000082.1, from coordinate 1,207 downwards.
TTTCTTGTTCTGCCGGATTTTCGTTTTTTAGCACTTTCGTTATTACCCGGACACAATCCTGCCCATGAGGATATATGTGAATCCGTAGGAAAGCGGCTCATATCTGTTCCTATAACAGCTATGATTGCCTGAGCACTTACATCTGCAATACCAGTTACATTCTTGATTGCTTCAACAGCTTGTTTTTCCTCAGGTTTCATATGATGATCAATTTCATCATCAAGATTTTTGATATGTTTGTTCAACTCATCAAGGTGAGAAAGAAGTTCTTTCATCATACGCTGTTGAAGTGGAGTAATAAAACCATTTAAATCGTCAACCAATTGAGAATCAGATGCTTTGAGATTACGAGCAATTAATTTTTGTTCTTTCATCTCTGCAATTTTAACATCATCAATACAGGTTCCACCTAAAATGGTTTCTAAAATATTACGGGCACTTTTTCCATTGATGTCAGAAATAGTGCCAGAAAGTTTGATATTGGCACCTTCTAACATTTTTTGAAGCCGGTTAAGTTCACGGTTGCGTTCACCTACAAGGCTTTTTCGATAGCTTACAAGCTCGCGCAGTTCACGCTGATCTTTGTCAGGTATATAACTTGCCTGAAGCAAACCATGCTGGAGTAAATCTGCAATCCACTCTGCATCCTGAACATCAGTTTTTCGTCCAGGGACAGCTTTCATGTGGCGGGCATTAACAACTATGGCGTCTAATCCTGATGATTCTAAAATGTTATAAAGAGGCTTCCAATAGGAAGCAGTACTTTCCATTGCAACCATTTGGCATCCACTTTGTTGTAACCAGTCTGCTAAATCCAGAAGTTCCCTTGTAGTTGCACCAAACTCACGAATCTCTTGTTTGTTGCCATGTACAAAACAAGCAACCATAAGTTTTTTGTGCACATCAATACCACAACACTTGTCGTAAATTTTTTTCATAGTGCATACCTCACTTTCAAAATTTACGGCATGACTCACTGTCAATTATTATTTTACTATACGTCCTTTTGTCTTTATGACTGGACAGATGGTGGTGCAAATGAGTGAGTCGCAAATCAGTTTTATAGTCGGGCTAAAGACCCAAAGTAAAATCGACTTTTTGCCGTTAAGAAAAGTATACAATAGATTATCATAAAAAAGAATATATATATTCCGATTACTGGTTTCATTTATGGTGTTGCAAAGATTTAAAGCATGGGAGTTTTATA
>JAFORL010000081.1 GCA_017393285.1 Lachnospiraceae bacterium | reverse complement strand
TATTGATATAATTTAATGCAAATGCCATTTTTGCATTGTTCACCAATTGTACACCCGAATTGTCTTCTAACACACCAAAATAGTTCTGATAATTGGCATTGTTTGCTATTTCTCCTAAAATACAACTACAATTAGCCAACAAAATCTGCTGCCATTTTCCCATAAATTCCGTATTGTAGGTATTATCAATAGCAGTATCTTCCCCGGCTTTCACCACATTAGAAACACGATTGATAATTTGCGTACCAGTTTCTGTCTTTTTCAAGCGCAAATCCGCCACACCAATATAGGTACCGCGGGAAGCAGCCATAATCAAGTTCTTACCATTCACTAAACCGGTATTCATATCTATGCCAGGCACAGTATAAAAATCCGCTCTGGTATTTTCTCCTGATGGAAAATTTCTATGTAGATGCCCACATAACACCACATCAATATCTGATACTTTCGTCAAAGCATAGGCCACATTTTCAGCCATTGGTTCCGGATTATCTACCCCGATACCACTATGGGCAAGACATACCACAAGGTCGGCTCCCTGTGCCTTCAATGCCTGTGCCTCTCTAGTAGCGTTGGCTACAATATCTTCCGTTGCCAATACACCTAAGTAGTTAAAACGCTTTTTAGATAGGGTCGGAATGGTTTCTCCAATCACTCCCACCTTAACGTTAAAGGTCTGTCCATTCGATGCCGTCACCGTACGCTCTATAATCATATTCTCATTCCAGATATGTTTTCCTGTATTGGCATCTGTTACATTGGAAACCACACATTTCGGTGTAAGGCCACTATCCTGATATTGCTGTACCATATATGCCAACCCATATTCATATTCATGATTTCCAGTGGTAATGGCATCGTAATTCATAGTAGCCATAGCTTGAAAAATAGGTTGTACCGCTGTATCATCATAATCATAAATATAATCAGTGGAATAGTCATACATGGCATCTCCCACATCGAACAAAAAGCTATTTCCTTGGGCTACTTTTCCTCTCTCTTCTTGAATCTTTGTAAATGCCCTTGCTATACTACCTTCCTTTACCGTCTGACCGGTTTCATAGTTGTTTACATTAACCTGCCCGTGTAAATCCGTCGTAAAAATCAACTTCAAATCTGCCCAGGTTCCTGTAGGTGCCTGCGTAGGTTCTATGGTAGCTACTGCAGTATTAGTGACCACCGCAGAATCAGAAACTATCATGCTTGGTGATAACGTATTCTGTTCTCCTTGCTCTATTGCTAAATTGCTAGCTTGTTCCGCATACACCTGTGTAGGCATGATACCACCTACACAACTGACAAAAGCAAGCACAAAAGCAAGCAATAGGCTACAACATCTTTTTCCTTTCATTTTCTATCCTTCTTTCCATACATACAATATCTTGTAAATACCAACGTCCCGTCAAACTTCATCTACTTGCACTTTTTATTCTTTCAAAGCCTTGTAAATCAATGCCACTGTACGCTCTGTTGCCTTTCCATCCAAATCATCAAAGAAACGACTACGGAAAGCCTCCTGCTTTTCTGTTTCAAAATCTTCACAGGCAATGGCATCCACCATCTGCTTAAAAGTTGTAGCAATCTTTCCTGGAACCAATTGCTCATATTCGTAATAAAAACCTCTGGTAGAAATATATCTTTGCAAATCAAAAGCATAAAATAACATCGGAATCTGTAACAAAGATGCTTCAAATACGACAGATGAATAATCTGTAATCAAGAGATCTGTCACAAATAATAAATCATTTAATTCAGATTCATTTGATAAATCTAAAATATAATCTGCATATTTTTCCGGTATCACATTTCGATCCTGCACGAACGGATGGTGCTTAATGATAATCGCATATTCTTCATGCAAAGATTCATAAAGCTTCTCCACATTAAATTTCTCTACAGGATAAAAACCGGAAACCTTTCCATTTCCACGGAAAGTAGGCGCAAATAATATAATTTTCTTATCCTTCAGTTTTGGATACTTCTCATAAAAAGCCTGCACCACTCTTGCTTTATAATCTGCATCATAAAAAATATCTGTTCTAGGCACACCGGTTGCCACAGCTTTTTCCAGAGAAATACCAAATCCTTCTGCGTAAAACTTAGCAATCTCACTAGAACTTACAATGGCATAATCATAATTTCTATGGGCCGGACTGGACTGTTTTTGTCCTCCTTGCTTGCCAAGTCTTCCGTATCCAAATGTTTTAAATGCACCACATGCATGCCAAAGCTGGATAATCTTTGTCTCCGGACGAATATCCAAATGATATAGCATTGGGGTAAAATCATCTACTAATATTACTTTGGAAGTGGCTGCATAATAACCAAATTTCCATAAATGCACAAAAGACATTTCTTTCAAGTTGTGGTCATCTAACACCATTCGAATTTGCAAGTTTTCATCTGTTTTTAGCAGATTATGGACAAACTCAAAATTTCCGGTTAAATCCGTTCTTCTACTAGATATAAACACGATAGAATTTTCCCGGATTTTTTTCAAACAGCCAATCTTATAAGCTGTATGATAAAAAGCCTTCTTCAAATCTGTTAAGCCTAATGTCATATGGGTAAAGGTATTGACGCGCCAGCGAATATGTTGAAAGATAAACATAGGTCCCCTATATTCATTTTTAGATGCGGTCTTTACACAATGAGTCAGTGCAAAAAAGCTTTCTACAAAAAATACCGGAAGTAGCGGAATAGAAAGCAATAACAAAAATATGCCCCATACGCCACCGAAAAAGCCTTGCAATAATTCTATTCCCGGCAAAGTCTTTTTCTCTTCTACCACATCCTTACGCAACTGCATATCAAATGTATTTTTTTCCTCATTGCAGGTAATTTTAAATTTATGATCCTCTGATAATTTCACATCCGAGCTCAAGGTAAATGGCAATTTTGTCAAAACGGTCTCACCATAAATCAATTCGAAATAAAACTGAATATGGTTATTTTCCGGTCTCTTATAAAATATATATTCCATATCATATGCATATTTTGCAAAAATAACAAAACGTTCTGCATTATCTGTTGGAAAATAGGCCTGAATCAAGACAGGAATTCTTCTTTTTTCTTTTCCGTTATCAAAAACGACCGCAATTTTTGGTGCACGCACGGATACGTTATAAGGTCCCTTAATCTGTAATCCTATACTTAACCCATTTTCCTCTCTATGCAATTCCAATACTTTCATTCTAAAATCTTGCATATTATTTTCTTCCTCTTTTCATCTAAAAATCGTGAGCGTTCACCCCAAAACTTTCCTGCAAGGTTCCATGGATTTTTCTTTTGGCAAACGATTACTCCTGATTTGGTAATTTGACACAACGATAGGCACACAAACTTTTTTGTGTGCCTACATAATCCTTACAAATGCAAGGCTTTATTTAACAAACCGATAAATCTACAAAACAATGTGAACAAAATTTACCTTCTAGATCTTTTTTAATATAGCATCTAATAACTGTGTCACACAAGTTTCTACATCATCATTTTCTGTATCTAAAATGATATCCGGATTGTTAGGAATCTCATAAGGAGACTCTTTTCCGGTAAAATTCTTAATATCTTTCTTATATAAACCCTTAGGATCACGACTTGCGCAAACTTCAAAATCAGCTTTTACATAAACCTCTAAAAAACGGTCTGCTCCAATTTTTTCTTTTGCTTTATCGCGCATTTCCTGAAATGGAGTAATAAAAGAAACCAATGTAATCAAGCCTGCATCTTCAAATAATTTGGCAACTTCTGTTACTCTACGGATATTTTCTGTTCTTTCTTCTTTCGTAAAACCAAGTCCGGCATTAATTCCATGGCGCACATTATCTCCATCTAATACATATGCAATCTTACCCATGGCAAATAAACGCTTTTCCACTTCCATAGCTATGGTGGATTTACCAGAGCCAGACAACCCTGTCAACCATACTACCAAACTTTTTTGACCTAATCTCTCACAACGTTCTTGGTGGTCAACTTTAGCTGGTTGCCAAATGATGTTCTCATCCATCATAATTGTTCTTCCTTTCTTTATTTCTGAACAAAAATTTACACGGATAATGTGACACAAACATGTCATGTTTCCAATCATTTTATGTCTTTCCATGTATTTTATCACAAGGGGTGAACTCCCTATGATGTGAAGTCTGTGGTTTTCCTGCTTGACAGACGTGAACTACCCATTGTCTGAAGCAAATGGGCTTCCTGCTTCGCCGACCTCGTAACCTACTATCTCCACAGGCGTAAATTCGGGCAGTTCCTTCCATATATCGCAACATGTTATCAACAGTAGCAGGTTTATTTTGCTGCTGCAATCACATGACTCATATCATACATACCTTGTGTTTTTCCTTTTAGGAACTTAGCAGCAGATACAGACCCCTTTGCAAATACTGCCTTAGAATATGCTGTGTGTTTAAATTCAATCACTTCATCTGTTCCGGCAAAAATAACCTCATGCTCACCCACAATGGTACCACCACGAACTGCAGATAATCCCAATTCCTTAGCACCACGTTTTTCACGTCTTTGCGAGCGGTCATAGATGTATTCATATTGTTGATTCATTGCTTCATTGATAGAATCTGCCAATGCCAAAGCGGTACCAGAAGGTGCATCTAATTTTTGATTATGATGCTTCTCTACAATTTCAATGTCAAATCCGGCATTTGCCAATACCTTGGCAGCATCTTGTAATAATTTGAACAAGGTATTGATTCCCAAGGACATATTTGCAGACTTTAATACTGCGCTCTCCTTGCTCAAAGCATCGATTCTTTCCAACTGTGCCTCTGATAAACCTGTGGTACAAATAACAACCGGTGTATGATTTTTTTCACAATAATCTAATAACTGATCCATTGCCTTTGCAGAACAAAAATCAATGATTACATCCACTTCTTCCTTACAATCTTCTATATGTGTATAAACCGGATAACCATTGTCCTGATTGTCTACCAAATCTACACCTGCAACAATTTCTACTTCCGGATCATCTTTTACAATCTTGCTGATTGTCTGTCCCATTGCACCATTGCAACCATGCATTAAAATCTTTGTCATATCAAAGCTCCTTTCTTATCTCATGTATTTTCCACGTCTTTTCCAAAATCAATAGGCATAGCTTATCACTGTTCAGCCAATGTATTTATAATGTACCGGCTCATCATGCTACGACACTTCATCTATTGAATGATTTCTTTTTGCTCTTTATAGTATTCCCACTTTTTTCATTTCTGCTTCTAAAACAGCAGCTTTTTCAGGACTCATCTCTGTCAATGGCATACGTAAAGTTCCCACTTCTTTTCCCATGAGATTTACTGCCTTCTTCACTGGAATAGGATTTACTTCTGAGAATAAGCAATCTACCAATGGTAAATACTTTAACTGTAATTCCAAACTTCCTTTTGTATCGCCAGCCAAATATTTTGCTACAATATCATGGGTTTCCTTTGGTGCCACATTAGCCAATACAGAAATTACACCCACACCGCCTAAAGAAAGAATAGGCACGATTTGGTCATCATTTCCTGAATACAAATCAATCTTTCCATCTGTCAACTGCATAATCTGTGCAACCTGTGAAATGTTTCCACTAGCTTCCTTGATACCTACAATATTTTCTACATTCTTTGTCAAAGTTGCAACTGTAGAAGGCAAAATGTTACATCCGGTTCTACCTGGTACATTGTATAAAATGATTGGCAATTTCACGCTGTTGGCAACCGCTGTAAAATGTCCTACCAAGCCTTGTTGTGTAGCCTTATTGTAATATGGGCTTACCACCAGCAATCCATCTACTCCATATTCCTGTGCCTTCTGGGATAAATAAATAGCAGTCTCTGTACAATTGGAACCTGTACCGGCAATAACCGGAATTCTCTTTTTGGCAAATTCCACGCAGGCTTTTACAGTCGCCAAATGCTCCTCATGTGACTGTGTAGCTGCCTCTCCAGTTGTTCCGCAAACAATAATAGAATCTGTACCTTGATCAATATGATAGTTTACCAATTCCTCTAACTTATCATAATTTACACTTAAATCATCTTTCATTGGTGTTACCAATGCAACACCCGAACCTGTAAAAATACGCATATGATTTCCTCCTTTTTCGTCTCATGTTCTCTCCCCTTGTCCTTTGGGTAAACAAACATGACTGGTTTGCAGTCACCACAGTACCACCAAAAGCATGTAAAAGAACATTTCATTACGCCTGACCAATTTGTATTGGTCCCCTTTGTTAATGTTATTATATCCGCGTAAAAACAAATGTGTGCATGCAAACGTAAGATTGTCTCATGTTACGACTCACCCACAAGTCTTACAAGCTGGCTTCAGGTCTGCATTGGCAGTCAAATCCCTTGGAAGTCAATACTTGATTCTCACTATTTGCATCGGGAGTGTTCACACAAAGAAAAAAGCCAGCGAAAGCGCCGGCAAAAAATCTTCATTTTATGTCTTTCGTAGCACTCCATCACTTTCGTCGATGACAGTCGTATACTTATTCAATATACGCCCAGCAACAGATTTACAGGAAACCCATCACTTCGGCATGTTTTCCTTTCCAGTTCCTTCTTACGAGCCTGTCTCGTCCAGAACTATACTCATAAAACACGCGCCTCTACATGATATATTCTATTTAAGGATAGCACGAAGTACCGTATTTGTCAAATACTTTTCCTGCTTCGCTTACGCATTTATGAACCATATGTGATAATGTCTTAGTATACCACAAAGGAAAATGTCCCAGTTTGTTCCATAGACATTGATTTCATCATAATCTGTCAAAGAATCTCCATCTGTATCCTCTGATACTCCATCCGTTCCATACCCTATTACGTCTTATATTGATTTCTTTTTTTGGTATCCTGTTGCTAAAACCCAAACTACTGTTACATATGCCAATAAAATATTTATGGATACACTACATGTCCTCTTTAGCATCAATATATTCCATACCATAAGCAATATATGTATGATACAAATGATGTGAACTTAGGTAGGCGTGTTACAACTATACTATATCTCAACACTATCAAAATCATAAGACAGCATATTGAAATTAGAAATACCTTTAAAATCGACTTTTTCATAATACATTCACCCTCTCAATATTCATCCTCTTTACCAGCTATCCATTTTGCTTTATCTCTCACCAATTTAACTATTTCGT
>JAFORL010000080.1 GCA_017393285.1 Lachnospiraceae bacterium | reverse complement strand
ACCGAGTTTGGTATGATAGAGTCTTGCGGTGGTAATATGACATTTTTTGCAAACTATGATTTGGTAGATTTAGCTTTACTTAGCGATGAGAAGAAAAAACTTATCGATGAGTCAACTAAAAAGTTAATTGATGAAGCTTACAAACGTGGCATTAAGATTATTCAGGATATTGTGTTGAATCATACCAGTAATTCCGGTGAAGAAGGTATGTTCCCGTTGGTAGATCGTTCTTATACCTTGAAATAAAAGTAATCATCCGTAAGAATTACTCTATGCGCTGAAATCTATAAAAAGCATGGTAGATTCAACAGAATCTGTTTGGTGAATCTGCTAGGCAATAATAGTATAATGAAGAAAAAAAGGAATCCTTTTTTAGCAAAAGCTAAAAAGGGATTTCTTTTTGTGTAAAAATATGCAACAAGGTGTCAAAAAATGGCAAAAAGAAAAATAAATCTACAAAAACGAAAAAGTTCCATTTACAATCACAAAAAACAATGTTATAATGGGGAAGGTAACTAAAAAAAGACAACATGGAGAGGTGAAAGACTTGATTAAGAAAGAGATGATAGCGATGCTGTTAGCGGGGGGACAAGGCTCGCGCTTAGGAGTTTTAACAGCAAACGTTGCAAAGCCAGCAGTTTCTTTTGGTGGTAAGTATCGTATTATTGATTTCCCACTTAGTAACTGTATTAATTCTGGTGTTGATACAGTAGGTGTATTGACACAATATCAACCATTAAAATTGAACACCCATATTGGAATTGGTATTCCTTGGGATTTAGATAGAAATATTGGTGGAGTTTCCATTTTACCACCATATGAAAAGAGTGGAAATAGTGAATGGTATACTGGTACAGCCAATGCCATTTATCAAAACTTAGCATATATGGAGCAATATAATCCGGAGTATGTCTTAATTTTAGGTGGAGACCATATTTATAAGATGGATTATGAAGTAATGTTGCAGTTCCATAAGGAAAATAAAGCAGATGTTACAGTGGCTACTATGCCAGTGCCAATTGAGGAAGCAAGCCGTTTTGGTGTGGCAATTACTGATGATAAAAAGCGTATTTCTGAATTTGAGGAAAAACCTGCCCAACCAAGAAGTAATTTGGCTTCTATGGGTATTTACATATTCTCATGGCAAGTATTGCGTGATGCTTTGATTAAGCTACAGGATCAATCTGGTTTGGATTTTGGTATGCATGTGTTACCATATTGTTTGGAAAAGGGAGACCGTCTGTTTGCATACGAGTTCAACGGTTATTGGAAAGATGTAGGAACTTTAGCGGCTTATTGGGAAGCCAATATGGAATTGATTGATTTGATACCGGAATTTAATTTGTACGAAGAATTCTGGAAAATTTATACCAAGGCAGACCGTATTCCACCACAATACATTGCAGAAGAGGCCGTAATTGATAAAGCCATTATCGGTGATGCCTGTGAAATTTATGGAGAGATTCATAATTCTGTCATTGGTTCCGGCGTATACATTGGACCGGGGGTAGTGGTGCGCGATTCTATTATTATGAATGGTACTACTATTGGAGACCGTACAATCATTGATAAGAGCGTGATTGCAGAAAATGTGGCGATAGGAAATGACTGTCATATTGGTGTAGGTGAGGAAGCACCAAATGTATTAAAAGCAGATGTATATGCATACGGTTTGGTAACTGTAGGAGAAAATAGTGTAATACCAGGTGGTATTCGCATTGGAAAAAATACAGCGATTTCCGGTGTGACAGAGCCAGGGGATTATCCAAATGGATTACTAGAAAGCGGACAAGTAATTATTAAGGCAGGTGACAGATAATGAGAGCAGTTGGAATCGTATTGGCTGGAGGAAATAGTAATAGATTAGCAGAATTATCAAATAAAAGAGCGGTTGCAGCTATGCCAATCGCTGGCGGATACCGAAGCATTGATTTTGCTTTGAGTAATATGTCAAACTCTCATGTGCAAAAAATTGCCGTATTGCCACAGTACAATGCCCGTTCTTTAAATGAGCATTTGAATTCTGCAAAATGGTGGGATTTTGGACGTAAGCAAGGTGGTATGTTTGTATTTACACCTACCATCACTGCAGAGAATGGAAATTGGTATCGTGGTACGGCAGACGCCATTGCGCAGAACTTATCTTTTTTAAAGAGTAGTCATGAGCCTTATGTTATTATTGCATCCGGCGACTGCGTTTATAAGATGGATTACAATAAGATGTTGGAATATCATGTGTCTAAGAAGGCAGATATTACCGTAGCAACCAAGTTGTTAACACCAAATGAGGATGCTACAAGATTTGGTGTTATTCGTACAGATGCAGATGAACGTATTGTAGAATTTGAAGAAAAGCCGATTGTAACAGATTCAAATAGAGTTTCTGCAGGTATTTATGTGATACGCAGACGTCTTTTGATTGAGTTGATTGAGAAGGCAATGGAAGATGAACAACATGATTTTGTAAAAGATATTTTGATTCGTTATAAGAACTGGAAGAAGATTTATGCTTATGAGATGGAGGGTTACTGGAGCAATATTGCTACGGTAGATGCCTATTATAAGACCAATATGGACTTTTTACAAAAGGACACCAGAGATTATTTCTTCCGTCAATATCCGGATGTTTATTCTAAAGTAGATGATTTGCCACCTGCAAAGTACAATGTGGGATCATCTGTCAAGAATAGTTTGATTTCCAGTGGATGTATTATCAATGGACATGTAGAAAATTCTGTATTATTTAAAGAAGTATATATTGGTAACAATGTAACCATTAAGAATTCGATTATTTTAAATGATGCATATATTGGGGATAATACTTACATTGAAAATTGTATTGTAGAAAGTAGAGATACCATTCGTTCTGACATGACTTATAAAGGTACACCGGACAATATCCGTATTGTAGTAGAGAAGAATGAAAGATATGTATTGTAATCCTATGCGCAATTCGCCTGGTAGGGCTACTTGTTCATAGGGACAGATTGTCAAGTAGATGCGTTTCTTAGCAGCAAGCTTGCAGAAGCATATTTGACAATACTTTGAAAGCAAATCAAAAGGTAAGAGTAGTAAATGGACTTTGACTGAAAAGGTGAAAGTATAAATAATCAACAATAAGGACGTAACAACGTTAAAAGCATTGGGGGATGTTTTTATAAATAATTGGTAATATTTCATGCAGGAGTAGTCGCGTTTAGTGACACTGCTCCAGTTTGTATTGTTACGATAGGAATGAGAAAGGGGAATTATAACATGGAAATTACAGATGTAAGAATTAGAAAGGTTGCAAAAGAGGGTAAGATGAAAGCCGTAGTTTCAATTACGATTGATAACGAGTTTGTTGTACACGATATCAAGGTGATTGAGGGTGACAAAGGTTTATTTATTGCTATGCCTAGTAGAAAATCAGCAGATGGTGAATTTAGAGACATTGCGCATCCAATCAATTCTCAAACAAGAGAGCAAATTCAAACCTTGATTTTGGAAAAGTATGAGATTGCATTGACAGAAGAAGAACAGGTTTTGGCTGAATAAGCGATAAGCGTAATAGATTCCTTTAGGCAGGGGCTGATACATTTAGCAATGGGGATACAAGATTTTTTTGGTACAGAATTGGACGCAAATAGTATCTTGTAGCAAGCAAGCTAATTGTATTGGCCTTTTTTATGTTTCATAGGAAACCAAACAAAAGGACAATCAAGGAAGCAGGAAGGTGAAGAATTGTGGGAAAATTGATAAAATGGTTACTGATAATAGGCACGTTAGTGGGGCTGGTGTGGTATGGTGAGCAAAAAATTGGTTTGGTAACAGCCTTGCTGAATCCGGAAATGACACAAGAAGAAGAAAATGCATATATAAAATCTTTGCATGATGCAATTTTAAATCGTGATGATATGGTCTGTCTACAGTATCGTGGAAGTGGTTCTGCCATGGATAACTTTAGTAAAGAACGGCTGAAAAGTGCATTTTCGCTTGATGATCCAGATACTTCTTCAGATTATGATTATATGTATTATACCCATAAAGCAAGTCAGATTAGTATTCGCGGAGTTGGAAATTTGTATTTTGTTACCTATCATTTTGATTATTTACAGACCCAAGAGCAAGATGCGATGGTAGAACGAGAAGTGAAACGAATTTTGGAAGCACAGATAAATAAAAAAATGTCTGATTACAAAAAAATAAAAATCATACATGATTACATGGTTACACATATTGAATATGATACCAGCACCCAGCAAAATACACCTTACTATGCCTTGATTGAAAAACGTTCTGCCTGCCAAGGTTATGCTGCTTTGTTTTATAAAATGATGACGGAAGCCGGGGTTCCTTGTCGTGTGATTACAGGTAAGGCTTTGGACGGCTTACATGCTTGGAATATTGTGGAATTAAATGGGAAATGGTATAACATAGACGTGACTTGGGATGATCCCATTGGGGCTTCTGGTGTCAATCTGAAACAGCAATACAAATATTTTCTGAAAGCAGACAGTGATTTTAGAGATCATGTGAGAGATGAAGAATTTAACACTTCTACATTTTATAATGCCTATCCAATGGCAAAGCTGTCCTATCGATAGTTGACAGACGGTATAAGCTGGGTAGACCACAGTGTTGGAAAGCGTATGGATAAAATGGAATGAAAAAAGTGCATGGACAAAAATGAATCAATAAATGCGTATTGACAAAATTGTAATATGTGTTATATTTGATATATAACAAATATATCTAGACGCAGAAGATAGAGCAAAGCGACTAGGTCAGATTAGCTTAGTCCAGTCCAGGACGAACTGTTACCATAGAATCGATTTGTAAGGAATCTGTGTATACTAGAAAATTGAAAAATATTTAAATGTTCTCTTGTGGTTCTTTTCTATTAGGAATTGGAACATATATCCATATGTATGTTCGCGGGGCAAGATTTAAAATAAGAATTCTGAAAAGCAATAGGTTCTTTCAGAGTCTTTTTATGTAATAGGAAATTGCGATGCAATTTCCTATTACATAAAAAACGCTCCGCGAGGATGCGCAGACCGCGGAGATGGAGTTAATTGCTGCGCAATACCGCGGTCGCGCTAGAGTTTTGCAAGCAAAACTCTTTGTT
>JAFORL010000079.1 GCA_017393285.1 Lachnospiraceae bacterium | reverse complement strand
AATAATAACAACAATAATAATAGCAATTATTATAATACCAACGGATATGTCAGAACTGGAGATTTTCGTGAAGATACCATTTATTTCGTAATGACAACCCGCTTTTATGATGGGGATTCTAGTAACAACAGATATTGTTGGGATGATGAGAAATTGATTAAGAGTGAGACCAATCACGATCCGGGTTGGAGAGGTGACTTCAAAGGTTTGATTGAAAAACTTGACTATATTAAGGCACTTGGTTTTTCGGCAATATGGATTACACCTGTGGTACAAAATGCCAGTGGATTGGATTATCATGGATATCATGCCTATGACTTTAGTCGTGTGGATCCTAGATATGAATCAAAGGATACCAATTATCAGGATTTGATCAATGCCTGTCATGCAAAGGGTATACGTGTGGTACAAGATATTGTATTAAATCACTGTGGTAACTGGGGAGAAAGAAATATCTTCCATATGTTTGATAAAGACGAAGATGATGGAACCAGTGACAAGACGCCGTTTATGTCAGTGGCAAAGGATGGAGAGAAGGCTGCAGAGTTACAGAAGGGTGTAGCTATGAAGGGGCAAGGTGCTGGTAGTTATGAAGCAATTCGAACCAGTAGCTCCATTGCAGATAAAGATGGAGCAGAGTATGAGTCTCGTTTGGCGGCTATGAAGGAAGACAGTATTGATACAGACAGAATTTTCCATCATGAAAAGACAATCCAATGGGAAGGCTACACTGTGCAAACAGGACAGATGGATGGAGATTGTGTGGATTTGAATACAGAGAATCCTGCCGTGGCAAAATATTTGCGAGAATGTTATATTAACTACATCAACATGGGAGTAGATGCTTTCCGTATTGATACTGTAAAACACATTTCCCGTTTGACATTTAACAAAGAATTTCTTCCATACTTCAAACAGGCAGGAGGAGATAGTTTCTTTATGTTTGGAGAAGCCTGTGTAAGACGTCATGAAACCTTTAATGCAGGAATTGCTCCAATTTCTGTTTGCTTCTATACTTGGAAGGAAGCAAAAGAATACCCATGGGGAGATACACTTTCCAATGAGGCTACCGTATTAGAACATTACAATGAAAATATGTCAGAAGAAAGAATCAGTGATAATGCCTTCTTGAAGGGAAATGAATATCACACCCCGGATCGAAGCCAAGCTTCTGGTTTGGATCAGATTGATTTCCGTATGCACTGGGCATTTGCAAATGCAGGAAGTGCTTTCCAAGCCGGAAAAGAGGAAGATAAATACTTTAACGATTCTACCTATAACGTAACTTATGTTGATTCTCATGACTATGCACCAGATACTGCACCAGAAAATCAGAGATTTGCAGCATCACAGGATACGTGGGCAGAAAATTTAGATTTGATGTTTACCTTTAGAGGTATTCCATGTATTTATTACGGAAGTGAAATTGAGTTTCAGAAGGGTTGTCCAATTGACCCTATGGTTAACAATGCGAAAAAACCATATAAGGAATCTGGACGTGCGTATTTTGGTGATGAAATAGAAGGTTCTGTGAATGTTACGGATTATGGTGTCTACAATGGTGCACAGGGTACCATGAAAGATTCTTTGAATCATCCGCTTGCAAAGCATATTCAAAGGTTGAATTTGATACGTAGATCGGTTCCTGCTTTACAAAAAGGTCAATATTCTACAGAAGGCGTAAGTGGCGCATTGGCGTTTAAGAGACGCTTTACAGAAGGAAATACAGACAGCTTCGTTTGTGTATCTATTTCTGGTGATGCAACCTTTACCGGGGTTCCGGCAGGAAAATATATCGATGTGGTATCTGGTAAGAGTGTAGATTGTAATGGTACTTTACAGGCAACTTGTTCCGGAAAAGGAAATATGTGTGTATATGTTTTACAGACAGCAGGCGCACCAAATGGAAAGATTGGTGAAGCAGGCACTTACCTAAAATAGGATAGGGTTGCAAATTACCGATTATCTTCGAATCACGTTTACCGCAGTCGGAGATGGTAATCCAGATAGCGATAAAATTTAAATCATGCATACTATAGTGGATGTTTTGCAAATGCTTGCGAAACATCCACTTTTCGTAGAAAACAATTGACAAACAGGCAGAATACGGTAAAATTGAATTATGTGTATTGTTTGACAAACTTCTTATAATGTGAGATGTGAGGGCAGGCAAAGTAGCATTTTTTGGAAACTGAAGCGAATGGATTCGCTTGGTAATAAAGGAAACACCGATAGAAAGGAGCAAATATGGCAAACATAATTTCAGATGAAACCATAGAATACGTGGGTATTTTGGCAAAGTTGGAATTGTCAGAGGAGGAAAAAGAGCAGGCAAAAAAAGACATGGGAGAAATGTTGGATTATATCGATCAGCTAAATGCGTTGGATACTTCTTCTGTGGAGCCGATGTCACATGTATTTTCAGTGCATAACGTATTTCGTGAAGATGTGGTGACCAATGAAGATGATAGAGAGAATATATTAAAAAATGCACCAGAGGAGCAAGAAGGAAGTTTTGTGGTGCCTAAGACAGTAGAATAGAAAAAAGGAGGATATACCTGTGGATTTGTTAGAATTAACGGCAGTTGCCCTTGGGCAGAAGATACAAAAGAAAGAAACGAGTGCTGTAGAAGCAACCCAAGCCGTTTTAAATCAGATAGACAAAGTGGAAGGTACCGTACATAGTTACGTGACCGTAGATCAAGAGGGTGCAATCAAAAAAGCAAAACAGGTGCAAGAAAAAATAGAAGCAGGTCAGTTGACAGGACCTTTGGCAGGTGTACCGGTTGCCATTAAGGATAATATGTGTACAGAAGGTATGCGTACCACCTGTAGTTCTAAGATATTGGAGAACTTTGTGCCAACTTACACAGCAGAAGCGGTTTTGAACTTGGAAAAAGCAGGTGCAGTAATCATCGGAAAGACCAACATGGATGAATTTGCCATGGGAAGTACCACCGAGACTTCTGCATACGGCATTACCACGAACCCATGGAATAAAGAACATGTGCCAGGTGGTTCTTCAGGTGGATCTTGTGCGGCAGTAGCAGCGAACGAATGTTTCTACGCATTGGGCTCAGATACAGGTGGATCCATTCGTCAACCAAGTTCCTTCTGTGGTGTAACCGGTATCAAACCAACCTATGGAACCGTTTCCAGATATGGTTTGATTGCCTATGGTTCTTCTTTGGATCAAATCGGACCAGTTGCAAAAGACGTGACAGACTGTGCTACCATTTTGAATACCATTGCTTCCTATGACAAGAAGGATAGCACTTCTTATCAGAGAGAAAGTTATGATTTTACAAAGGCATTGGTAGATGACGTAAAAGGAATGAAAATCGGTATTCCAAAAGGATATTTTGGAGAAGGATTGGATTCAGAAGTGAGCAATGCGGTTATGGCAGCAGCCAAAGAATTAGAAAAAAAAGGTGCCATTTTAGAGGAATTTGATTTAGGCTTGGTAGAATATGCAATTCCTGCTTATTATGTAATTGCAGACGCAGAAGCAAGCTCAAATTTATCTAGATTTGATGGTGTCAAATATGGATATCGTGCAGAAGATTATAAGGGCTTACACCATATGTACAAAAAGACACGTTCTGAGGGATTTGGACCGGAAGTAAAGAGAAGAATTATGTTGGGTTCCTTTGTATTAAGCTCTGGATATTATGATGCATATTACTTGAAGGCTCTTCGTACCAAGGCTTTGATTAAACAGGAATTTGACAAAGCATTTGCAAAATACGATATGATTTTAGGACCTGCAGCTCCAACCACAGCGCCAAAGGTGGGCGCAAGTTTGGCAGATCCAATTAAAATGTATTTGGGAGATATTTATACGATTTCTGTTAACCTTGCAGGACTTCCGGGTATCAGCGTACCATGTGGAATGGACAGTAAGGGATTACCTATTGGATTACAGTTAATCGGAGATTGCTTCCAAGAAAATAAAATATTACAAGCGGCATATGCTTTTGAACAAACCAGAGCATATAAGAGTCCTTTTGATAAATAGAACGGAGAGGTGTCATGAGTAAACAATATGAAACAGTCATTGGATTGGAAGTCCATGTAGAATTAGCTACCAAGACAAAGATTTTTTGCGGATGTAGTACAGAATTTGGCGGGGCACCAAATACCCATACCTGTCCGGTATGTACAGGTATGCCGGGTTCTTTGCCAGTGTTAAATAAGCAAGTAGTGGAATATGCCATTGCGGTAGGACTTGCAACCAATTGTAAGATTACACAGAATGGTAAATTTGACCGTAAGAATTATTTCTATCCTGATAATCCACAAAATTATCAGATTTCACAATTATATTTGCCAATTTGTCGAGATGGTCATGTAGACATCGAAACAGAAGAGGGCGGAAAGAAAGCAATCGGAATCCATGAGATTCATATGGAAGAAGATGCCGGTAAATTGGTACATGATGAATGGAGCGGTTGTTCCCTGGTAGACTTTAATCGTTCCGGTGTGCCTTTGATTGAGATTGTATCAGAACCTGACATGCGTTCTGCTGAGGAAGTAATTGCCTATCTGGAAAAATTGCGTTTGTTGATTCAATATCTGGGCGCTTCAGATTGTAAATTAAATGAAGGCTCTATGCGTGCCGATGTCAATCTTTCTGTCAGAGAAGTGGGAGCAAAGAAATTTGGTACCAGAACGGAAATGAAGAATCTAAATTCCTTTAAAGCCATTGCCAGAGCCATTGAATCAGAAAAAGAAAGACAGATTGACTTATTAGAATCCGGAGAAGAAGTCATTCAGGAAACCAGAAGATGGGATGACGTGAAGGAATACTCTTATGCAATGCGTTCCAAAGAAGATGCACAGGATTATCGTTATTTCCCAGATCCAGACTTGGTGCCAATCATTATTAGTGATGAAATGATTGCAGAAATTAAGGCAAAACAACCAGAATTTCGTGATGAAAAAATGGAACGATACGAGAAAGAATATGGTATTCCTGCATATGATATTTCAGTGATTACCAGTTCGAAACATATGGCAGATTTGTTTGAGCAGACAGTTGCAATTTGTAATTCACCAAAGAAAGTTTCGAACTGGTTGATGGTGGAAACCATGCGACTGTTAAAAGAACATGATATGGAACCGGAACAGATTAACTTTAGTCCGGAAAATTTGGCAAAATTAATTTCCTTGACAGAAGCCAATACCATCAATAGTACAGTAGCAAAAGAAGTCTTTGAGCAAGTATTTGCCCATGACATTGATCCGGAAAAATATGTAGAAGAACATGGCTTGAAAACAGTCAATGATGAAGGCGCATTGCGTAGTACCATTGAAGCCATCGTAGCTGCCAATCCAAAGTCTGTGGAAGACTATAAGGCAGGTAAGAAGAAAGCCATAGGTTTCTTGGTAGGACAAACCATGAAGGAAATGAAAGGAAAAGCAGATCCGGCCATGGTAAATAAAATCTTAATAGAGCTATTAGAAGCCTAAAATGTTACTGGGTAACTAATCAATGGGGAAAGTAATCAAAATAGGTATAGGTTTCCCTAGATTATGTGACAGTCCAATCTCTCCCTAAAGCAGAGGTATGATATAGAAACCAACGCTTTTGGGAATGGGGGAGGAGTATATGTTACTAGATTTTATTATAGGAGGAAAAAAGATGAAGAACATTATTAGCACAGACAAGGCACCACAGGCAATCGGACCATATTCACAGGCAATTGAAGTAAATGGTATGGTTTTTACATCAGGTGTGATTCCGATTGTACCTGCAACGGGAGAATTGGTAACAGGTGATATTACTGCACAGGCAGACCAGGCAATTGGAAATTTAAAGGCTTTATTAGAAGAATCAGGGGTTGCAATGGAAAATGTTGTGAAGACAACCGTATTTATTAAAAACATGGACGATTTTGGAAAAGTAAATGAAGTATATGCAAAATATTTCACATCACAGTTCCCAGCACGTTCTTGTGTAGAAGTAGCAAGATTGCCAAAAGATGTATTGATTGAAATTGAAGCAATTGGAATTAAGGGATAAATATAAACTTTAGCAACAATGGGAGATAGTGATAAGGGGCTGTCGCAAGAAGAAGGCAAGACATATAATATAGTATAGCATTTGTAAATGATGCACTATATTTTGTGATATTTTTTCGTTTGACAGCCCCTTTTTATGTAATAGGAAATTGCGATGCAATTTCCTATTACATAAAAAACGCTCCGCGAGGATGCGCAGACCGCGGAGATGGAGTTAATTGCTGCGCAATACCGCGGTCGCGCTAGAGTTTTGCAAGCAAAACTCTTTGTT
>JAFORL010000078.1 GCA_017393285.1 Lachnospiraceae bacterium | reverse complement strand
TCATCGTATCTTCGCTGTCCATTACTATATAGAAGCAGTTAAACAATCCATACTCTGGATCTTCCAACGGAAATTTCTCCAATGTTTTCACACATTTGAAATCGATTCCATCGATTTTAAATTCCTCTTTTAAATGTACACGATTATCCTTCAAAGTGTACATAGCCACTTCATTTTTTCCAAGAGAAATATTTTCCCCTGTCAACGCTTTGTACTGCTCAGTACTGACCGCACAGACAATCATCAGTTTTTCCATAGATGAAAAACCGTCAATCTGTCCCGCATTGGCTTTTTTACCACTTACCAGTTCATTATCAGCAAAACCATAACATCCCTGAAAAGAGCTGGAAAAATGTGTTTCCGTCACAGTCAATTTATTTTTCTTACATTCCTTCTCCATAGCAGCTGCCAAAGCTTTCTCAATAGTTCTTAATTGTACAATATCCTTTGACGCAGAATCTGGCACATAGGACATAGAAACATCATATGGACTCATGCGTTCCACATTTTTCTCTACTCCTGCATACAAACTTAATGTGGTAGAAATTACTACTAATACTGCCGTAGACAAAATACAGATGGATGCAAGTCCCACCGCATTCTGCTTCATACGGTAAAGAAGTCCTGACACAGCCGTCATGTGCTTTGGATGATAATAATAGCTTTTATTTTTCTTAAATCCCTTTAAAATAGCAATACTTCCTGCCACAAATAAGAAATAAGTTCCTAACATAACAAGCAATGCTGCCACAAAGAACAATCCTAAAGCCTTCAACGGAGCTTTCGTCGTAATGGCAATGTAATATCCAATTCCAAGGGCAATGCATCCGAACACTACCAATACCCATTTTATCTTTGGTTCACGCTCGCCAGTCTGACTGCTGTGAAGAAGTTCAATCGTTTTCATTCTGGCAATGGAAATGCAATTTACAATGTAACTAAACGCATAAATAGCCACAAATACAACAACTGTTACAGCAAGGCAAGGCAGAGAAACAAAAAATCCGTAAGCAACGCCACCTTTCATAAGACGTACTAAAAGTAAGCATAAACCTTTGTACATAAGGATGCCCATTCCCATTCCAAGAATAATTGCAGCACCTGCGCTGTAAAACAATTCAAAAAACATGATCCGCACAATGTGTCGTTTCTCCAATCCAAGAACATTGTAAAGACCAAACTCTTTTTTTCTTCGTTTCATCAAAAAACTGTTTGTGTATAGAAGTAAAATAACAGACAAAATTCCAACCACTGCCGTTCCCATAGTAAGAATAATCGGCAGGGAACCGCCACCCTTTAATTTGCTTGTAGTTTCGTCATTTGCAAGAAAATACAAAATATAAAACATGGCACTCATCATCATTCCCACAACCACATACGGAATGTAAAGCTGTGCATGATTTTTCAGATTTGTCTTTGCCATATTGCGGTAAAAGAATAATCTACCCATGATTAAGCCTCCTTTATTACTGAATTCAATGCATTGGAAATCTTCTCATACATTTCTTCTTCAGACTGCCCTGCTCTGTAAATCTGATGGAACACCACGCCGTCTCTTAAAAACAATACTCTGCTGGCATGGGCTGCTGCTCTTGCCGAATGGGTTACCATCACGATGGTCTGACCAGCTTCATTGATTTCTCCAAATAAATTCAGCAAATCTGCGGAAGATTTTGAGTCAAGAGCTCCTGTAGGCTCATCTGCAAGTACCAATTTCGGACTTGTAATCAAAGCTCTGCAAACTGCTGCTCTTTGTTTCTGTCCCCCTGACACTTCATAGGGATACTTTTTCAACTGCTCATAAATGCCAAGTTTTTTTGCCAATGGCTCTGCTTTTGCCTTTAAAGTTTTATGGTTCTCGCCTGCCAATACAAGGGGAAGATAAATATTATCCTCCAAAGAAAAGGTGTCTAACAGGTTAAAATCCTGAAATACAAATCCGAGATTTTCACGTCTGTATGCTGCCAATTTTCTTTCTTTGATAGAAGTAAGTTCCTGTCCGTCTAAAATAACTTTTCCTGCTGTTGGCTTATCCAGGGCTGCCAATATATTGAGAAGTGTAGTTTTTCCACTTCCGGATTCACCCATGATTGCTACATACTCCCCTTCTTCTACTGAAAAGCTTGCACCTTGCAAAGCCTTTACCGACTGTCCTCCAAAACGGGTCGTATATGTTTTTTCAATGTTTTCCACTTTTAAAATTTCCATTTTATATCCTACCTTTCTTCGTGGTTGAAGTCTTTTCATCCTTCACTTTGTTCCCATCGCACCTTACATTGTTATTTTATACAAAAAGTCGAATTGCCACCATCACATCAGATGACAATTCGACCTTTTATGTGACAATCTTGTCACATGTAAATATAAACTTGCTATTCCATTTTCCATTTTTTCATAGGTAACCGCACAATGATGCTGGTTCCTTTTCCAATTTCTGATTCCACTTCCAACTTACAATTTAGCTTTCGGGCTGTCTCTTTTGCCAAATAAAGCCCGATACCTGTGGACTTTTCTCCACTTCGTCCATTGTATCCCGTAAAGCCTTTTTCAAAAATTCGAGGAATATCTTCCTTCGCAATACCAATCCCCGTATCACGTATAGTAAGCACTCCCTCTTGCGAAACCTGAATAGAAACGCTACCTTCCTTTGTGTATTTTACTGCATTGGAAATAATCTGCTCCAACATAAGCGAAAGCCATTTGGGATCTGTGAGTATAGTTAGCTCTGTACCTTCATACTGCATACGAAGACGTTTTCTGATAAACTGGGATGCATATTTTCGAATGATGGAACGAAGCAACTCGTCCAAGGGTGTTTCCTCAAACAAAAAATCCGACACTTCATCTCCAAGCCTTGCATAACTAAGCGCCATATCCACATACTGTTCAATCCGAAACAACTGGTCTGCTAACTGACGATTGGCTTCTGTATCCTCCTCCTGCAATTGTAGCTTCATAGCTGCAATGGGGGTTTTGATTTGATGCACCCAGGTGGTATAATATTCCTGACGTTCTTTGGCTCCCTGTATCTGCTTAGAACGATAGGACTGATATTCGAAATGCAACTGTTCCAACAATTCTTTATATTCCTGTTCTGCACAAGTCTTACCAGCCGGTATCTCTTCCAGCAAAAGCAATAGATCTTCCTTTGCCCGCTCCCGCTGTTTGTGTTCCTTTACATACCGAAAAAATGAAATCGTCATGCATAACAGTCCAACACTACCAACTAAAACCTCTGTATATAAAAGCATTTCAAAACATTCTTGATAAAGCCAACAAACCATAGCTAGCGTACAACCGTTAAAAAGATAAAATAGCATCACTTTCCATATTTGTTTTATGTATTTCCATACCAACATCATTCTACTCCTATCTTGCAATCTCAGACGATACACAGCATTTTTAATTCCCAAATTCTAGGTTAAACTTTTTTATTCCAAAATGTAACCAGTGCCTACTTTTGTTACTATAAAATTCTTTAATCCAATGGCATCCAATTTTTTTCGCAATCGACCTACATTGACTGTCAAAGTATTTTCCTCGACATAACAATCCATCTGCCAAAGTTTTGTCATTAATGTATCCCTACTAACTACTTTTCTTTTATTTTCCATCAAAGTCTGCAAGATTCGAAATTCATTTTTTGTCAGTTCTATTCTCTGTCCCTCATAAGTAAGAGAAGTATCATGTAAGTTCAACATAGCGCCTCTATGTTCTAATACAGGTACCTGCCCTGACATATTGTAAGCCCGACGAAGCGTTGCCTGTATCTTTGCTACCAAAACATTCGTATCCACCGGCTTTGGTATAAAATCATCACCGCCACCATTCATGGCCATTACAATGTTCATATTATCCGATGCAGATGACAAAAATATAATAGGTACATCCGATATTTTTCTTATTTCTGTACACCAATGATACCCATTATAAAAAGGTAACATGATATCTAAAAGTACCAAATGCGGTGCACTTGCCACAAATTCCTTTGTCACTTCATGAAAATCAGAGACACAGTCCACCTGATAGCCCCATGCCTCCAACTGTTTTCTTATTCCCAAGGCGATTGCCTCTTCATCTTCCACCATAAATATTTTATACATATCTTCTCCCAATTCTACAGAACAAAGAGTTTTGCTTGCAAAACTCTAGCGCGACAACGGTATTGCGCAGCAATTAACTCCATCTCCGCGGTCTGCGCATCCTCGCGGAGCGTTTTTTTGTAATAGGAAATCACCAAGAACTGCCTCCGCCTCCGCCGGAGCCGCCTCCTGATGAACCTCCACCTCCACTAGAACTACTACTTTTGCTGGAATACATAGTCCTTGCAACATCATGCATTCTATGCTTCATAAATTTACGAAATGCATGCACTGGAGGGCCATCTGTTTCTTGCGCTATATACCAACTCGGTTCTTGCAAATTCATGTGATCCAGATGCGCAAGCCAATCATCTGATACACCAAAGGCATAGGCGTAGGGCAACATATCATAATAATATTGTGGATTCTGTCTCATCACACTTTCAAAGTCAAATTTTTCTGCATTTTCAAGAAAGCTTCGAAACCCTTTCGTTTTGGCTAACATATAATTACCATATGGATTTCTTATGTGCATCTTTTTGATAAAATGCATAAGAAATGCTACACAAACGATACCAATTCCATACATTCCCATATACATACTATCATATTGCAGGCTCGGATATACCAGTCCTGCAAAAAACATCACACACATAATCAGTATTGAAAACACATTGAATAGTTTGAAACCTTCCAGCATCGCAAAGATAGTAGCAAACAAAAGCGAAAATAACAATGCAGGAACAACAATTGCCCATCCTAACATGGTTAGCTCACCATAATCCAAATATGGTTTGGTCGTTATTAAGATAAAGATGGTAGCAATCATGAATGCAAACCATTTTACCTGTTTCCCAGCTTCTGCATCAAAAATCTTATCATAATTCTCTTTGCAATCAATCCTATTTCTAATCTTCTTCAGTGTAGTATAGAACCGATCATATAACTCCGATGCTTTTATAGCATTAACAGCCTGACCTTTTTTCTGAAACAAGCCCTGAAAGAATAATCTTTCTGCTTCATTGTCACCATCATATTCTCTGATTTTAATAATTTTAGCACTTTTTTTATTTGATAAAATTCCTGCCTCTTCTATTTCTTCGATTTTCAAACATCCTTTATTTGCCAAATGGAACAACAAAGAAATCATAGCTTGATTCTTAATTTTTCCTTCATACAAATAGCTTACTTCTACAGGATTCATTTTCTCCGGCGGATAATACTCTACCATTTCGGCTACTTCATCCTTATTTCTGAATTTTAACCAAACACAGTATGCTCTCAAAACAAATAATACACAAATCATACTGACCACAATTGCATATAGATTGATATGCATTTTGTAGCCCCAAAAGTATCCGTCTGGCAAGGTAAGTCTTACCGTTAATCCTTGTTCTTCATCTAAAGTATCTGTTAAATAACCACTAATCACATTTTCATCCACTGTATAAAATACATTTGAATCGTCTGTGGAACCTACATTTCCACTAGAAAATCCCAACAAGTTTTCATCAAAAGCTTTTGGCATGGTAATCTTAAAGGATACATTACTGATACTCGTGTCCCATTGGTTTCCAATCAAATTAAAATACAATTCATCTGCATTTTTTAATGGATCTTTTCCAATGTCATATGTATATTTTATCGTATACGATCTTTGACCGGTATAAGTTTTGTCTGAACTTCCAATTTTAATGACTACAAAACCGTTTTCTTTTCTTACTTTATATTTTTCACTGACAGAAATATCAGATATCCATGCTCTGTTTTTCGATTTTGTTCCATCATTTCTTTCAATCTTATTGTATAAGGGAATTTTTCTGTATATTCCATGTTTTTCTACCTTGAAATTTGCAGTTATTTTCTCTGTAATCTCAAATGTGTTGTTTTCATTTACCACCATATCAATATCATAACTGTCAATGGTATATTCATTCGAATTCGCTTTCATTGGTATTTTTCTGAAACCCAAACAAAAAACAAACACAAAAACTATAAAACAAATTTTTATTGTTTTTTTCATCTTACCTTCTCCTTACTATCTATTTGCATACATTTCCTTACATCTGTCTAAATATCGTTCTGCCTTTACAACATTTATATTCTCTCTCCCAAACTCTGTGCCTCTAAAACTGCACCCGTTTTTAACACATCCCCTTTATCTTTTGCATTTCTTGCAAGCACCATTCCCACATCTTCCAAATGAAAGTATTCACAATCCAATCATCCACATATTCTTTTGTTCCCCAGCCACACCGATACATCATCCAAAGGAATGAGGGTTTGATCCAACTCATCCTATTCATGCTGAAATGACTTCCGAATGCTCCTTTAGCAACTGCTTCATTTGCTATTCTGTAATCATTACATCCAATTTTTGAAATCTATTGTTTCTCAAGATACCTTACCGGAACCTCTTTTGTAAGCC
>JAFORL010000077.1 GCA_017393285.1 Lachnospiraceae bacterium | reverse complement strand
CTGTTTGACATAGCTGTAGGGGGATGCTTTTGCATTTTTTATGTAATAGGAAATTACGATGCAATTTCCTATTACATAAGGATGCGCAGACCGCGGAGATGGAGTTAATTGCTGCGCAATACCGCGGTCGCGCTAGAGTTTTGCAAGCAAAACTCTTTGTTCTTACAGTCGAATTAAACGCCTTTTTCTAATAATTCAGCCAAGCCCATTCATAAAGTGCCAGATATAATGCTTGCCACTAATATCAGTAATGGCTGGTCACTTTATTCATGTTTGGTATTCACCAAATAGAAATAATCCTGAAAAGCCCATTTAGCCTGCAAGCAGTCACATGTTCTTTGCAGGATTATTTCTGCTTGGCAGGTGTAGGCAATTCAGCCAAGCCCATTCATAAAGTGCCAGAAATAATGATTGCCACTAATATTAGTAATGGCTGGTCACTTTATTCATGTTTGGTATTCACCAAATAGAAATAATCCTGAAAAGTCCATTTAGCCTGCAAGCAGTCACATGTTCTTTGCAGGATTATTTCTGCTTGGCTGAATTGTTACAAAATAATTAAAAAAATTTTAAAAAAGCATTGACAGATTAATACAGGTGTGTTATTATAATGACATAGGAAATGAGTGAGCGAGATTTGGAAAGACCCCCTCCTTCCAAATTGTTAAAGTTCATTCATTGTGTCCCCCCTTAGACCCTATAACCCCTAATACCCCTCATATAATTATGAAGAAGAGATGTTATACATCAGATGGTTCTGGATTTTGTGTTCAGAAGGTCAGGTGTATGACATTTTTTCTTTTATCCCCAAATTGGAAATGTCGTATGGGAGATTTGGTCAGATCTATTTTGTTTGCAAGTGATTGCATGAACTTAACAGGATTATTTTTGACTGGCAGGAAAACAGCATCTAACACAATGTCTTGCACCTGATTCAGTAAGGGTTTCTGTATCTATTATTTCCCTGTCGATTGTTTTAGTATCAGATGTTTCTGTATCTATTATTTCCTTGTCGATTGTTTTAGTATCAGATGTTTCTGTATCTATTATTTCCCTGTCGATTGTTTTTATGTCTATTATTTCGGTATCTGTTGTTTTTTGCATCGATTGTTTTTATATCTATTATTTCAGTATCTATTGTTACCATATCTATTGTTTCTGTATTTATTATTTCTATATGCATCGTTTTTTGGTACCCATTGTTTTTGTAATCGATTGTTTCTATAGATTTGTTTTCTACGTGTAATATAATCTGGTGTTTATGAAATTTCTTTTTTAAAAATTTAAGCCTGCGTGTTGGCAAAATTATTTTGACATTACAGAGTACATGCGTTGTTCTAGGGGTGAAAAATGAGCAGGCATGCATAGAAACATGCCTACATGGAAAAGATAATTGTAAACGTATTTTTGTGATTTATGGATTTGTATGGCATTTTGACGAAAAAATAAAAAAAATGGGGACAAGGATTGGAAGATACGACAGTGCATTTTATATTGTAGATTTTTGATATTTATTATATAATGTAAGGGTATGTGAAATCACGAATTACGATAAAATTGAAAAGGAAGAGGTATAATAACATGAGAAAAACAAAAATGATATGTACTGCTGGACCATCTCTTGATCATGATGATGAAGTGATGAAACAAATGATGTTAAACGGAATGAACTGTATGAGAACAAATTTTTCTCACGGAGATCATGAAGAACATAGAGGTCGTATGGATAAGTTAAAGAGACTTCGTAAAGAGACTGGTTTGAACATTCCATTCCTTTTGGATACTAAGGGACCTGAAATTCGTTTAAAGACATTTAAAGATGGTTCTGTAACATTAGAAAAGGGACAAACATTTACATTTAAGGCTGGAGATGAAGAAGGAACAAAGGATTTTGTTTGCATTTCTTATGATGGTCTTGCGAATGATGTTAAGCCAGGAAACATTATCTTAATTGATGATGGTAAAGTTGGTTTAGACGTTGTTGAAGTAAAGGGAACAGACGTAGTTTGTAAAGTACAAAACACAGCTACAATCTCAAATAAGAAGAGTGTAAATGTACCAAATGTATCTATTCGTTTGCCTTACTTAACAGAAAAAGATAAGAGTGATATCATTTTCGGTGTTTCTCAAGGTATCGATTTTGTTGCAGCTTCTTTCGTAAGAAAAGCAGAAGATGTTACAGCAATTCGTACAATTTTAGATGACAACGGCGGAAAAGACGTTAAGATCATTTCTAAGATTGAGAACATGGAAGGTATTGAAAACTTAGATGCAATCATGGAATTATCAGATGGTATCATGGTAGCCAGAGGTGACCTAGGTGTTGAAGTACCTTTTGATAAAGTACCTGCATTCCAAAAGATGATTATCGATAAGTGTTATAGAAAAGGTAAGTTGGTTGTTACTGCTACACAGATGTTAGAGACAATGACAAGCAACCCACGTCCTACAAGAGCTGAAGTATCAGACGTTGCAAACGCAATCTATGACAATACATGTTGTACAATGTTGTCTGGAGAGACAGCAAACGGTGACTATTCTGCAACAGCTGTTAAGACAATGGCTACAATCGCTGAAAGCACAGAAGCTTCTATCGATTACAAAGAATGGTTCCATCAAAATCAATTACAACTTGACAATGATGCAACAAACGCTATTTGTAATGCTGCAATCGGTGCTGCACATAGCTTAGATGCTAAGGCAATTATCGTATTAACTAGAACTGGTAAGACTGCATGGGCATTCTCTAACTATCGTCCAGCATGCCCTATCATTGCTGCTACAGTAGACGAAAGAGCTGCAAGACAATTGAACTTAGCTTGGGGTGTTATTCCAGTGAAGTCTG
Source organism: Lachnospiraceae bacterium (assembly GCA_017393285.1). GTDB lineage: Bacteria > Bacillota > Clostridia > Lachnospirales > Lachnospiraceae > CAG-411. The sequence continues at coordinate 8,702 of JAFORL010000077.1, read as the reverse complement.
AAGAAGTAGATTCTGCAGATAAATTATTTGAATATGCTGTAGAAAAGGCTGTTGAAACAGAAAAATTAGAAGAAGGCGACTTAGTTGTAATCGTTGCTGGTGGTTCCTTGAAAGAAGGCGCTCCGGCAGATATGATTAAACTTAAGAGAATCACAGCTGCTGATTTAAAATAAGAATATGCTTAAGTATGCATATTAACGCATATTAAATTCTTATCATACGTGTGGATAGGGATGTAGAATTAGAAAGAACGGACATCATGTGCGCATGGTGTCCGTCTTTGATTCTGTCATATGTTAAGGAATCGTTACAGAGCAAATTTTTGAATGAAAAATGACAAGCGAAGATTTTCTAGCTAGTCAGAGACAGAATAGTAACAAGATTAAGAAAGTAGGAGGATGGGCATGGCCAACTTGAAACAAGAAATTGAAAAGAGAAGAACATTTGCGATTATTTCTCACCCGGATGCTGGTAAAACAACTTTGACAGAGAAGTTTTTGTTGTATGGTGGTGCTATCAATTTGGCAGGTTCTGTAAAGGGTAGAAAGACAGCTAAACATGCAGTGTCAGATTGGATGGAAATTGAAAAAGAAAGAGGAATCTCTGTTACTTCTTCCGTACTTCAGTTTAATTATGATGGATATTGTATTAATATTTTGGATACACCAGGGCATCAGGATTTCTCGGAGGATACATATCGTACCTTGATGGCAGCGGATTCTGCAGTGATGGTAATTGATGGTTCAAAGGGTGTGGAAGCACAGACAATTAAATTGTTTAAAGTTTGTGTTATGCGAGGTATTCCTATTTTTACATTTATCAACAAGATGGATCGAGAAGCAAGAGATCCTTTTGAATTGATTGATGAGATTGAAGAAGTATTGGGGATACGTACTTGTCCAGTAAACTGGCCGATCGGTTCTGGAAAGAATTTTAAGGGTGTTTATGATAGACAAACCAAAAAGATTGCCAGATTTACAGCGGCCAATAATGGTCAAAAAGAAGTAGAGACAGTAGAAGTGGAACTGGGAGATCCATCGGTGGATGAATTGATTGGTTCCGTAAATCATGAAACTTTAATCGAAGAGATTGAATTGTTGGATGGTGCTAGTGATGAATTGGATATGGATCGTGTAGGTTGTGGACAGTTGTCTCCAGTTTTCTTTGGTTCTGCATTGACCAATTTTGGTGTGCAAACCTTTTTGGAGCATTTTTTGGATATGACTACCTCACCACTGCCTAGAAAGACTGTAGAAGGAGAAGTGGATCCATTTTCAGAAGATTTTTCTGCTTTTGTATTTAAGATTCAAGCAAATATGAATAAGGCACATCGTGACCGTATTGCATTTATGCGTATTTGCTCTGGAAAATTTGAAGCAGGAATGGAAGTTTACCATACCCAAGGTGGTAAAAAGGTTAGACTCTCACAGCCACAGCAGATGATGGCGCAGGAACGTAAACATGTGGAAGAGGCTTTTGCGGGAGATATTATAGGTGTATTTGATCCGGGTATTTTTTCGATTGGAGATACTTTGTGTAAGAATGGTAAAAAGTTACAGTTTGAAGGAATTCCGACTTTTGCGCCAGAACATTTTGCTAAGGTTCGTCAAGTGGATACGATGAAGAGAAAACAGTTTATCAAGGGAATTGAACAAATTGCGCAAGAAGGTGCGATACAAATCTTTCAGGAATATAACACCGGTATGGAAGAAATCATAGTGGGTGTTGTAGGTGTTTTGCAGTTTGATGTTTTAAAATATCGATTGGAAAATGAATATAATGTAGAGATTCGAATGGAGCCATTGCCATACGAACATATTCGTTGGATTACAAATGAAGAAATTGATGTAGCTGGATTAAGTGTAACATCTGATACGAAGAAAATTAAAGATTTGAAGGGTAATCCATTGTTGATCTTTACACATCCATGGAGTATCAATACCGTATTGGATCGAAACGAAGGATTGCAATTGAGTGAGTTTGGAACCAATTAATTAAGAGTAAAAAAAGAACACCCCACACCAGGTGTTCTTTTTTTGTGTCGTTTCAATACAAAGTATCTAAGCTAATGAAACGATTGATTATGTATAGGACGGCAGCTACGTCCTTTCATAATTGTTTATAATTAAGCAAGCTTATTTACAGCAAGAGTTAAACGAGAAACTTTTCTCGAAGCATTCTTCTTGTGGAATACACCCTTGCTTGTAGCCTTATCGATCTCGATTGTTGCATCTTTTAATGCAGCTACTGCAGCGCTCTTATCTTTTGCATCGATAGAAGCATATACTTTCTTAATTGCAGTCTTTACCTTAGATCTGATTGCCTTGTTTCTTTCTGTCTTTGTAGCTATAACTTTGATTCTTTTCTTTGCAGATTTAATGTTAGCCATTATTACACCTCCATATGAATTCTAATAATTTGTCTTATGTACTGCTCTCGCAGGCCGGACACGGACGACTGCTTAAACAGACTATTTCATTTTAGTATATTCTGAAGTGCCTGTCAAGTGTATTTTGTATAATTCTCCTGAAATATGTACCTGTTATAACGGTTTAAGCTAGGTGACTGAACTGTTACGAACTACTCACAACTGGCGGTGTTTTAAAAAGAGAAGGATAAGAATATAAATATAGGGAAGAATATCATTGAGTAGAAATATGCAAAACTTGCTTGCTGATATAGTGAACAGACATGACTGTTTCACAGTCACCATAAGATATGAAAGTGAATTGCTCCGCAACTAAGTTGTTTTGTAAATCCAGACTGGTATTCGTGTATACGGTTTTTGACCTACGCAAAGACTTTTAGGTTAAAGTGAAGGGGAGAAAACCGGTACGCAAGGATTTTCTACAAAAAACGAGAACATGTTATGGAACAGGAGGAGAGAAAACCATGGGTATGAAACGGACAGATTTGGCTTTAGAGACCAAAGAATGTGTGGAAGCGGAAAAAGAATTAAAGGGGGTATCTTTGACACGAATAGAGGAACATGGTATGTGTGTGTCTACCGTACAGATTTTAACGGAGAAAGCAGAAAAAATAATGGGGAAGGCAAGGGGAACCTATATTACTATAGAAGAACGGGAAAATACATCTATGGAAATGGTGGGGCAGATGTTGGCAAAACAACTTTCTACTTTGTTAGATGTGAAAAAAATAAAAACCCTTTTGGTTGTGGGGTTGGGAAATCGTGAAATTACACCAGATGCCCTTGGCCCCTTGACTGTGGATGAAATTACGATTTCCAGACATATGTATACAAATTTTGGGACAAAAGCAAAAAAATGGGGCTATGGAATATCTGTGGAGGCAATTGCACCCGGCGTAATGGCACAGACAGGTATGGAGGTTTTGGAGGTGGTGAAGGGGTTACAAAAGGAGACAAAACCGGAAGCAATCGTGGTCATTGATGCATTGGCGGCAAGAAGTGTGCATCGGCTCTTTCGGACGATTCAATTAACAGATACGGGAATTGCACCCGGAGCAGGGGTTGGCAATAGAAGATGTGCATTGAATCAAAAAAAATTGGGTATCCCTGTGATTGCAATTGGCGTTCCAACAGTGGTAGATTCCCAAACCATTGTGGAGGATTTTTTGGAAAAAATATTAGAAGAAATGAAGCTGGATAAGGAAAATGGAGCCTCTTGTTTTGAAAAGATGGAAAAAGAAAAAATAGAAAGTATGATTATGACAGATAAGGAAGTGGATCAAAAAGTGCAAAATTGTGCTGCCTGTATTGGGATGGCTTTGGATTTATTTGCCGGACACAAGTTACAATCGTGAGGAGATGGTACGGTCTTTGCTCCTAACGAAACTACTTGCTCTTACAGATCGATTGTCAAGTACATTTCTTAGCAAGGGAGCTTACAGAAGCAATCAACTGAAATACTTTTATAGTAAAATTGGCATAAAATAAGGGGGAAAAGAATAAGATAGGGTATTGGTGTAGGAATGTGCCACAGTGGAGTGAAAAGGGGGAGAAAAATGCAAAAAAGAAAGTGGATAGGACTGTTGGGCGCTTTTATTTTGCTCGGGACAAGTTTTTGTATGGAACCCTTGCTAGAGCTATCGTATATGAAAGAAGTTGTGCATTTGTGTGGAATGGCAAAGAAAATAAATGGCTTTGAAAAAAAGAAACCAGTGTTTGCAACAAAGGAAGTGGGAGCAAAGAAAGAAAATAATACCAATACTATGGTGGGGTTGATGGAAAATGAAAACAAGGAGGAGAGAGAAAACCTGCAAGAGTTTGTGGAAAGACAAGCAGGTGGTATTACTGCTTTGCCTGTGGTGACAGAACAACCTGTGATGGAACCTGTATCTTCGCTTGTAGAAAACCTGGTGAAAAAAGGAAATAAATATATGTTAAAGAATTTCTATATTGTAGATGGTAGTACCAGTGTAGATCCTTCGGTTTTTTCTATAAAAGATTTTTTGAAATATGACTTTTCTTTACAACAAATCCCAGAACCACAAATTTTGATTTATCATACCCATGGAGGATCGGAATGTTATAAGGGGAAGAAAGGGGAAAATTCTGTGATAGATGCAGGGAATGTTTTGGAAGAAAAATTAAATGCGTATGGATATTATGTAATACACGATAAGACCCGATATGATTGTGTGGATGGAAAAATAAACAGAAATCTAGCATATTCCGAAGCACTAAAAGGCATAAAAGTTACACTGAAAAAACATCCCTCTATACAAGTGGTGATTGATTTGCATAGAGATGGGACAGCAGGTAGAGAGAGCAGAACGACTGAAATAGATGGGAAAAGTGTAGCACAATTTATGATTTTTAATGGGTTGAGCCGAAATCAAAATGGGGATATTCCGTATTTGCACAATGATAAGCTACAAGCGAATCTAGCTTTTGGATTTCAGGTAAAGATGGCGACGATGGCGCGTTATCCGGACTTGACGATACAAAATTATTTAAAGGCTTATCGTTATAATTTGCATTTGCGAGAACGATCTTTGCTGATTGAATTGGGAGATCAGAATAACACAATGGAAGAAGCGAAAAATACCATGCCATATTTGGCGGAAGTATTGCATGCAGTCCTACAAGGAGAAATTTCACAATATGGAAAATTGCAAATGGGAGAGTGAAAAATTGATTTCCTTGTTTCGCAAAAAACGAGAGAAGCATATGGCGTCTTTTTTTGTGGTTAAAATTTAATGAGGTTACATAAATTTCACATAAATACAAAAAAAGAAGAGGATGTAACAGGAAAAATAAAAAAACAACAAAAATAATGGTGCAAAAAAGATATTTATTTGCAAAATATACATTGCTATATATAAAACACAGAAAAATGTCTATAAAAAATATACAAAAAATAATTAAAAATGCAAAAAAATATATTGTTATTGCAAAAAAAACGGAAATATGATACACTACATGTGGAGGCTGGAAAGATGCTAGAGAAGAATAGGAGGAGAAGACATGAACAAATTATCCATTAATGTTTCAAAATCACCAATGAAGATATTGGCATTTATGTTATCCATTGCATTATTGGTTACTTCCATTAGTGGTGTAGGAATGGCTTTGGCTGGAAATAGTACAGCCCAATCTGATGGGGTGCGTGTACAAAGTTTAGCAAAGGTAGTCAATCCGGATGATGGAAGTGATATGTTTGTAGTGAAGTCAACTTTCTATGATTATTATTCAGATAGTCAGGTGCGTGGTGCCAGTGGAACTATACCAGGAAAGATTGATGATGGTAGATATGGTACTTCGGATCGTGCGACAGACAATTCTTTTGTAAAATTCAACAATATGTTGTTGGAAAAATATGATTACGGAACCATTACAGAAGCAAACAAATCAAGATATCCTTTGTATTGTGGATTGTTTTTTGGAGATCAAAATGCTGATGTAAATGGTGGCTTTTATTATAAGAATAATGCCAGCAGTAATATTGCAAAGAATTTTTGGTTGGGGGCAAACTCTTCTCAAAAGGGAGGCGGCTCTTTAGGTTTACATGCATCTGTAAATGCAGCGACACAAGGCTTGATTGACAGTAAATTAAATGCAAATGGGGATGTCACACAAGCCAATGGTAAGGAAGTATTACCATATTTCAGTAAAGAATTTTTGACACAGACAACCCATAAAGGCACATCTTTACCTTTGGGTAATGTAAAAGAAAATGTTTCTTTCCCATTCCGTACGGTAGATGTGAATGGTGTAAAGACTTATGAATTTGATAGTAAACATGATACGGTATATGTAAATGATAGTGGTGAGTTGTCATATTTGGGATATCGTACCAATGATAAGAGTGTACAGGTTTATGATCAAAAGAGGGATGACGGAGATGGCGTTAAGCCAGGATTTTTCCCATTTAATAAAGCGGCAGATGGAGATTCAACCAAATTGAACTATGGATTTGGTTTGAAACTGGAAATTCCATTTAATATGACCAGCAATGGAAAAATCAATGGACAAGACATTGTATTTCAATTTGCAGGTGATGATGATGTGTGGGTATTCATTGATGACGAATTGGTATTGGACATCGGTGGTGCACATGGAGAAGTTTCAGGAAGCATCAATTTCAGTGAACATTATGCAACGGTAAGTGGTGTAAAAGATGAAACTGCATTTGCAGAAAGAAATCATTGGTATGTTACAGATTCGAATATCAAGCAAAATGTAAAGACGAATTTTTCTAATTCCTTGATAGAAGCATTAAGCAATACATCTACTTCTCATAAGTTGACAATGTTCTATATGGAAAGAGGAAAGATTGAATCTAACATGAAAGTGAATTTCAATCTTCCACAACCAAATAGCTTGACTGTAACCAATAAGATTACCATGGATCGTGTTAACGATGCGTTGAAGCCAGATACAAAGAAACAAACAGATAAAGAAATCTTTAGCTATACTGTTTCTGAAGACGCAACGAAGAAGGAAGATACTCCATTGTTAAAAGACGGAGAGAGTCAGACTTATACAGATCAGTTTAAGACAGGAAATGAATTAGATTTAGTGGAGACTGGTTTGACAGATCCAGAACGTGTAAGAGAAGAGTTATATGAAACAAGCTGGAATTTGAACGATCCACAAGCTAGAATTAGCGAAAGTAAGGAAACTGATTCGGTTGTTGTTACAGATAATCGTGCAAGTAATCCGGACAAGTTTGTCTTTGAAAATAAAAGTGATTTGCCTACTACAAATCTGATTGCAAATTATATCAATGATGTTTTAGTAGGAGATTTGACTTTTAGCAAAGAATTAAAAGATGATAGCAAGTATAAAGACGAAGAATTTGACTTTACAGTTACATTTTCTGATGTTTTTGGCGGTAATTCTGATGCTATGAAGTACAAAGGCGCATATAGCGTGACAAAAGCAGATGGTACGGTAGAAAACAAAGAAGCGAAAGATGGTATCATCACTTTGAAAGCACATGAAACAGCAACTATTTTGGGTATTCCTGTGCAGACAAAATATGAAGTAAAAGAAGTAAACATAGCTGAGGATTATCAATTGGTATCAGTTGATAAATACCAGGATACTTATGATAAGACAGTGGCAGAAGGTAAGATTTCAAAAACAAGAGAAAATAATTATTTTATCTTTGTAAATGAAAAATTAGTAGCAACACCGGAGCCAACAGCAGAACCAACAGAGGCACCAACGGCAGAACCAACAGTGGAACCAACACCTGTGGTTACAGAGGAACCAATGGTAGATAATGTAGAAATAGAAGTGACAGAAGCACCTACAGAAGCACCTACAGAAGAACCAACGGTAGCACCAACGAAAGTGCCAACACCAGAACCAACAGTAAAGAGTGAAACGATAGATGAAGTGGAAGCTCCAACACCAGCACCTACGATTGTGCCAACTGTACCTGTTACGGTAGCACCAACAGTAGCGCCAACGGTAGCACCAACAGCAGTTGTTACAGTTCCACCGGTTGCAGCAGCAAATGTGCCAACAGTAGCACCAGCGGTAGCTCCGACAGTAGCACCAACAGAGGCACCGGTAGAAGATGTAGTGGATGAAGATATACCAAATGAAAAGGTAAAAACCACAAAACAGCCAGTAAAAGCAATTGAGCCAAGTGTACCTTCTGTACCACCAAAAACAGGAGATACTACAAATCTTATTTTCTGGTTAATGAGTGTTGTAATTTCGGCAGGAGCTGTATTGTTTACCGGAAGAGAATTGTTTATGAAAAAACGTGAACGATAATAAAATAGTGAAAATGTAAGAACGCGATAGCGGGTCTGCATTTTAAAAAAGTCTGCACCCAATTTTGACCAATGGTCAGAAAGGGGTGCAGATTTTTTTATGTAATAGGAAATTGCGATGCAATTTCCTATTACATAAAAAAACGCTCCGCGAGGATGCGCAGACCGCGGAGATGGAGTGAATTGCTGCGCAATACCGCGCTAGCGTTTTGCAAGCAGTCACAGACTCTTACATTTATATTTCTGCTCGGCTAGTGATCACAGTTCAGCCGAGTCATTCATAAAGTGCCAGATACACAGAGAGGAAAAAATAAAAAGAATGGCTGGTCACTTTATTCATGAATGGCGTCTGCCAAATAGAAATATAAATGCAAATCGCCTTTAGCCTGCAAGCAGTCACAGACTCTTACATTTATATTTCTGCTCGGCTGAACTGTTGTTCAAAAAATTTCTATTTACTACTGTTGAAAATTATGATGGATGCCGAT
>JAFORL010000076.1 GCA_017393285.1 Lachnospiraceae bacterium | reverse complement strand
GCTGAATTAGAACAGGAATTATGGCTCTTGTTTTCGCAAACGGAAAACTTGGACGGTGTGTACGACGAGGAAATGGAGAAAATCCAAGGAAAATATAGCCGAAATTATGATATAAAGTAGATTCCGAGAGTACATTCTAATAGTAAGGAGGATAAATATGGAAAATTCTTGGATGGAAAGAAAAATATATGAGGAATGGGATCGGGAAATATCCCAAAATGGAGAACGTTGGATTTTGTTGTTGCAGGGGCAATGGAAAGGACAGGCAGGGGAGTGCTATATTGAAAAAATAAAAGAATGGCTTGTCTATCAGGAAGAAACAAGACTACAAATGGAAAAATAACTATATTCGTATTCCGGCTTATGGGCCTACACACGCATATAGTTCAGGTTATCAAGTAGATTTGTTTCTTTACAAGCGAGCTTGCACGAAACATATCTACTGATAACACTTTCATAATAAAATTTTATTACTTCTAAATTATTCACACTACCTACACATTTTTCCATTATAATATGTTTATATGTAATGGTTCCTTTTAGGGTGGACTGTTATTAAGCGCAAATGGATTGGCCGGTTTTGTCGTTATTCCAATGTATAAGAGAAAATGACTGCAAGCGGCAATTGAGAAAATATGGAACGGAGGGTAAACATTGATTGAAGTAAAAAATTTAGTGAAAAAGTATGGAAATCATGTGGCTGTAAATAATTTGAGTTTTACAGTGGAAGATGGTCAGGTATATGGTTTTCTGGGACCCAACGGTGCAGGAAAATCTACTACAATGAATATGATTATTGGATACCTGTCAGCAACAGAAGGTGAGATTTTAGTCGATGGACATGATGTATTTGAGGAGCCGGAGAAAGCCAAGAAGTGTATTGGATATTTGCCGGAAAATCCACCTTTGTATGTGGATATGACAGTATATGAATATTTAACATTTGTGGCAGAGTTAAAGAAAGTACCAAAGAAGGATAGAATGTCACAAATCGAAAAAGTCATGAAGATGACCCATATAGAAGATGTGCAGGGACGGCTGATCAAATATTTGTCAAAAGGATATAGACAGAGAGTGGGACTTGCACAGGCTATTTTAGGTTTCCCTAAAATCATTATTTTAGATGAGCCAACAGTAGGTTTAGATCCGAAACAAATTATAGAGATTCGTAAGCTCATTACAGAATTGAGCAAGAATCATACCATTATCTTAAGCTCTCATATTATGCAGGAAATTAGTGCAGTGTGTGATCATATCTTGATCATCAACAAAGGACAATTGGTTGCAGAAGGTAGTCCGGAAGAATTGGCAGAGATGGCAACCGGTTCGCAAGAGGTTTCCTTGCGCATCAAGGGAGAAAAATCCAAAGTAGAAAAGGTAATCAATGCCTTAAAACACATACATAGAAAAGAATATAAAGAAACAGTGGAAGAAGGTACGGTTGAAGTCCTTTTATTTGCAGATCAGGAACATGATATTCGCGAACAGGTTTTCTATAGTTTTGCCAAGGAGAATTTGCCGATTTTGCATATGCATGCAATTGTCAAATCTTTAGAGGAAGTTTTCTTGGAAGTAACCACCGACAGCAAGGGAGAAAAGAAACTGTTGGCACATAAAGAGACCCAAGAAACTGCAGAGGAAAAAGCAACATCTGTAGAACTAGAAAAATCTATCGAGAAGGAAAGTGAGGAATAAGTATGTTAGCGATTTATAAAAGAGAATTAAAATCTTATTTTAATTCTATGATGGGATATGCTGTGTTATTTGTATTTCTTCTTCTTGTCAGCATATATTTTTGGGGCGTGAATTTGGGAAATCAGGATGGCTATATCGGCGATACCTTACAGAGTGTTTGCGTGATTTATACCATTATTCTTCCTATACTGACCATGCGTGTTTTTGCAGAAGAAAAAAGAAACAAAACGGATCAATTGTTGTTTTCTGCGCCGGTACGAATTTGGAGTATCATCTGGGGCAAATATTTAGCAGTGGTTACTTTTTTTAGTTTGCCATTTGTAGTTATTTGCAGTATGCCTCTTGTATTGAGCCGTTATGGAACTGTCATTTTCTTAAAGAGTTATGTAGCCATTTTTGTCTTCTGGCTCTTGGGTTGTGTTATGCTTGCCATGGGTGTATTGGCATCTTCTTTGACAGAAAATCAAATTGTAGCAGCGGTAATTGGATTTGCGGCTAATATCTCGTTGTTCATTATGGCACAGGTTGCCAATTTGATTTCTTCCTCTGCCAGTGCTTCTTTGATTGGTTTATCCATCCTTTGCCTATTGGGAATCGCTTTGGTTTTTGCTTTCGTCAGAAATATTATTATTACCGGTATGTTGTTGATTATTTTGGAAACAGCTTTGCAGGTAGTGTACCATATAAAAAGCGATCTCTTTGAGGGCGTATTTACGAAAGTGCTATCCGGTATTTCTTTTTACTCTCGTTTTGGAGAGTTTATAGGTGGTAGTTTCAGTATTGCATCTGTTGTTTATTATGTATCATTTATTTTCTTATTCTTGTATTTTACGATGCATGTAATTCAAAAAAGAAGATGGAGCTAAAGGAGGAAAAAAAGATGGCACAAAATCAGAAAAAACAGAAAAATACAGATAGTATCTTTTCTTTTTCCGGAAAAAGATTTCTCAATGGAAGTTATAGTGCAATGATGATTGTATTTGCTATTTCAATTGTGATTATATTAAATTTAGTGGTTTCAAAATTGCCAAGTAAATATACAGAAATAGACGTAAGCGGTGTCAAGATGTATACGGTTGGTAAGGAAACCAAGAAGTTGTTGAAAAAATTGGATACGGACGTGGAAATTTATTATCTTGTTAACAACACGAAGAAAAAGACCTATGCAGAAGTGACAAAATTGGTGAAACAGTATGCAGATGCTTCCTCACATATCAAAGTAATCCAGCGTGACCCAGAATTGTATCCTTCTTTTGGAAGTCAATATAATGCTACCAGTACAACTTTATTGGTGGTAAAGAGCGATAAAAGATATAAATTGGTGGATTTAAATGATATTTATACCATTTCTAATTATGAAGAGGTATACAATTATGGTGAGACTGCGCAATATGATTTTAATGGTGAAAATCTGATTGCCAATGCAGTAAATTATGTTACGACTGACAAATTGCCTAAGATGTATGTTTTGCAGGGCAATGGAGAAGTTGCTTTAGATGATACCATTAAGGGATTGATTACGGATGCCAATATTTCAGTGGAAGATTTGAGCTTGTTAAAACAGGAAACCGTTCCAACGGATTGTGATTGTCTCTTGATTGTGGCACCGGACAATGATTTAAACGAAAAAGAAGCGAAAGCAATTATCTCATATTTAAAAGATGGAGGAAATGCTATCATCTGTGCAGATTATAAGGTAGATAAAAAAATGCCAAACTTTTTATCTGTATTAGAAGCTTATGGTGTTACCATAGCAGATGGCGTTGTCCATGAAGGTTCTAGTGAAAATACCTATAACAATACGGCTACCTATATTTTCCCAGAACTACAATCTCTTGATTTTACTTCAGATTTAGTGTCTGGAAAAGCACAAGTATTTATGCCGGCAACACAAGCTATTACAACATTGAAAGATAAAGCTGATACGATTAACGTAGAGAGCCTTTTGACCACTTCTTCCAGCGCTTATTTAAAATCTGGTGATGATTTAACATCTGGTAAATCAGAAAAATCAAAAGGAGATCCAGAAGGTCCTTTTGATGTAGCTGTTGCAATTACAGATAACAATATTTCAGAAGAGGAAGCAGAGGAAAGTGGTAATACACAAGTAGCTAAGACAAAATTGGTTGTATTTGGAACTTCTAATATTGTAGATGCTTCCATTTATTCCAGTGTGACACCATATGATGCTGCATTGTTTAGTAATGCGGTAGGTTGGATGTGTAAAACCCAAAATAGCATTTCTATTTCTGCTAAAAAATTAACTTCCGAACAAATTACGATTACAGATGCCCATGTGAATCGTTGGATGATGGTGTATGTAATTGTTATTCCAATGGTAATTTTGGTGACAGGAATCGTTGTTGTAATCCGCAGAAATAGAAAATAAAAGAGGTGCAAATATGAAAAAGAAGAAAAAGCTGTTTCGTCTCTTAGCTATGTTTTTGGTCTTAGTATTGCTGGTTGGTGGATATGTGGCAATTACTGTATTGCATCCTTTTTCAGAGGAGGAGACCACAGGGATTGAGGATACCCAGGAAGAAGAAAAGATAAAAGTTGCCAGCTACAATGAAGATCATATTAATGAAATCACTTATACAAAAGGCAAGACAAAGATTCATTTGGTGAAGAAAAAGGATACTTGGACTGCAACCAATGATGCGGCTTGTCCGGTAAATAAATACACAGTGAATGCTATGTTAACTTGTTTAAAAGAGGTTACTGCCAGCAGAAAAATAGAAGATGATAGCGAAGAGGATTTTGGTTTGGACAATCCTACCAAGGTCATTACATTTGTTGTAGATGGGGAAACGGTAACCTATACCATTGGTGCATTGAATGATATTGTAGATAAGTATTATTTCCAGTGTTCAGGGGATGATGCCATTTATATGATTGACTCTACCATGTATAATTCCTTTGATTATGATTTGCTTGGTTTGGCACAAGTGCCGGATTATCCATCTCTTACCAGTCAGACGATTTCCTATCTGACCTTACAAAAAGGAGATAAGACGGTTTATATAGTGGATACCAAGGATGCAGCTCACAAAAGTTTGAGTGATGAAATTCCAGATCCTGTATGGGCAAAGGGAAGTAGCAAATCTAAGGTGAAGAAAATGGACACAGACACAGCGGATGATTTGATTGAGGCTGTTTTGGGATTGACAAATACAGAATGTGTAACCTATAAAGCAACGCAAAAAGATATGGAAAAATATGGAATGACGAAACCAAGTATGGTTTTGACAGTGCATTATACCAAAGTAAATGATAAGAAAAAAACAATACAAGATAAAAGTTATCAAATTACCTTTGGAAAAACAGATAAGGATTCCGGAGAATATTATGTGTATACCGATCAGGGAACCGGTATTTACACGATGAATGTGTCAAATGTAGAAACTTTACTACAAGTATTAAAATAATTTAAAAAACAGTTCAGCGGTTGCTGAACTGTTTTTTTATGCAATAGGAAATTGCGATGCAATTTCCTATAGGGCGGATCTCCATAGTAGAGTGCAATCTTCACATGCATATAGCATTTTATATAAAAACATGGTATACTAGAATGTGAGACAAATTTTATGGTGACTGAAGGGAAGCATGCAATTCTACATATTTATAAATAGATAGGATTGCTTCACAGACACTACAATATGGAAAATATGAAAATGAATAATCCCTGTTTGACATAGTTGTAGGGGGATGCTTCTGCATTTTTTATGTAATAGGAAATTACGATGCAATTTCCTATTACATAAAAAACGCTCCGCGAGGATGCGCAGACCGCGGAGATGGAGTTAATTGCTGCGCAATACCGCGGTCGCGCTAGAGTTTTGCAAGCAAAACTCTTTGTT
>JAFORL010000075.1 GCA_017393285.1 Lachnospiraceae bacterium | reverse complement strand
GTAGGAAGTGTAAATGCAATTGGTAGTGGTGGTGGAGGAGACATTGTGACTCCGGTACAAACTACTGCACCAGTACAGACTACAAGTGTTGAGCCTACACAGGATGTTGCAGTTTCACCAGCACCTGATACAACAACAGCTCCAGTAGTAACAGTAGCACCTACAACAGATGTAACAGAGAAGACAGTAGCACCAATAACAAGTGCTGCAGTAGTTCCAACAGATAATGCAGGAAATAATGAACAATCTGTAGATAGCAATAAAGAAACAGATGCCATGGTTGTAAACTTTGGAGCAGACCTTTCTGCACCACAAGCTGCCGGAACAGAACTTACTTTAAAGGCAATTCCTTACAATGTATCTGGTAACTGTGAGTACCAATATAGCATTGATGGTCAGGAAGTAGAAGGAACACAAGATAGCATTACCTGGAAACCGGAAACAGGTGTACATGAAATTGCTGTAACAGTAACGGATCAAGAAGGAAAAACGGTTACTGTAAGCAAGCAATACACAGTGGAAAATGATGGTAGTGTAGTTGTTACAGCACAACCAGAAACAGGGTCTGATGCAACAGCAACAGATTCAGCGTTTGCAACTGACGCACCAAATGTGCAACCAGGAGCAACAACAGCAGGAAACATTGACAGCACAGAAGGACAAACACAAACACAAACACCAACAGCTACAACAAACAACCAAGTAGTAAATAACCAGACTGTTCCAAATGCCGGAACTGCGAAAACTCCAATTTCTGCAAAAATGAAATTTACAGTTGCAGCTCCACAAAAGGTAAATACGGAAATTGGTGTTTCACCAGTAGAAGTACAAGGTGGTTCAGGATCATATACTTACAAGTTGGTAGCATCATTGAAAGATAGTACAGAGACAGTTGTGATTGCAGATGCAGTACCTGGTTCAACAGTTACCTTGTGGAAACCGGAAAAAGCAGGTACTTATGAGCTTTACATGACAGTTACAGATAGTGCAGATGTATCAAACAAAGCAACAGTACAACAAGAGTACAAGATTACAGCTGCTAGTGCGAACAAGAAACTTGCTATTACAAATGCTAAGGTAAGTAAGAAGAAGATTAAACTTGGAAAGAAGATTAAGATTACAGCAGCAGGTACAGCTTCAAAGGGAACTTTGAAATTCAAGTTCTCAGCTCAGAATGGTAAGAAGACAACTGTATTAAAGAAATACAACACAAAGAAAACTTACACTTGGAAGCCTAAGAAAGCAGGCACTTACAAGATTATCATCCAAGCAAAAGATGGTTCTGGTAAGACTGTTAAGAAGACTTTGAAAGTTGTTGTAAAAAAATAAAAATGAAATAATGACAAGTATAGAAGAACAGAGCACTCCCTAGGAGGCTCTGTTTTTCCGTACTTGCAAAGCGGAAGTGATTACAGTATAATGGTATGCAGTTGTAATGAAGTTTCATAACATGGTTAAGCGAATCAGCTAGTCAGTACAGCAACAGCTTAGCCAGGTTTGTATATGAATGAGACAACTTGTGAGAAGAAAGTGTAATGGAAAATAAAATTGGGTAATTTAACTATGTGGTACAATTACCTATATGCTTAGAATAAATATAAATGTTGAATAGAAAGGATAGATCATCATGACAAAGATTGACATTATTTCGGGTTTTTTAGGAGCAGGTAAGACGACTTTGATTAAGAAATTATTACAAGAAGGATTTCAGGGGGAAAAAATTGTATTAATTGAAAATGAATTTGGAGAAATTGGCATCGATGGTGGCTTCTTGAAAGATGCTGGCGTAGAAATTACAGAGATGAATTCTGGCTGTATTTGTTGCTCTTTGGTTGGAGATTTCAGCACTGCACTACAAAAGGTGTTAGATCAGTTTTCTCCAGATCGCATTATCATTGAACCTTCAGGAGTAGGAAAGTTATCTGACGTAATTAAAGCAGTGCAGGATATGCATAATGAGCAGATGGTTTTAAATAGTTTTGTTACAGTAGCAGATGCTAGTAAATGTAAGATGTATATGAAGAATTTTGGAGAATTTTTCAATAATCAGGTGGAATATGCAAATACCATTGTCTTGAGCCGTACACAGAATATGAAGGAAGACAAATTAGAATTATGCATACAATTGATCCGAGAAAAAAATGCAAATGCAACAATTATTACGACACCATGGGATGATATTTCTGGTGCACAGATCTTGGCAGCAATGGAGAAAAAATCTTCCTTTACAGAAGATTTAATGAAGGAAGCAAAGGTTTGCACTACTTGTGGACATGTACATGAGCATGACCATGAAGAAGACTGCGGTTGTGGACACCATCATCATGAGCATGACCATGAAGAAGGCTGCGGCTGTGGACATCACCATCATGAGCATGACCATGAAGAAGGTTGCGGCTGTGGACACCATCATCATGAGCATGACCATGAAGAAGGCTGCGGCTGTGGACATCACCATCATGAGCATGACCACGACCATGAAGAAGGCTGCGGTTGTGGACATCACCATCATGGGCATCACCATGCGGATGAAGTGTTTACAAGTTGGGGTGTAGAGACACCACACAAATTTACCACAGATGAGATGAAAGAAATTTTAGAAGCCTTGGCAAATACAGATGCATATGGAAGTGTATTACGTGCCAAAGGAATTGTACAAAATGTGGATGGCAGTTGGATTTATTATGATTTGGTGCCAGGTGAGTATGAGTTGCGTACGGGTGCAGCAGAAATCACTGGAAAAATTTGTGTAATTGGAACCAATTTAGTAGAAGAGAAACTAAAAACAGTATTTCATATTGCATAAGCAGACGATCGCTTTGCTATAACAGATGTAATGGTTCAGTCCCGCTATTCATCTTTGTCGGGGTTACAATTTTGGACTGCGATTAACGCGACTTGAGGATGCACAGGAATTTGCAATAGAAGTTTTATTTTTTCTGATTGGATGTGGGGCTGAATGGTTACAGGAAAAGAGGTTTGTATGGAAGAAAATGAAGTATATGTATACCTGTTTACAGGATTTTTAGAAAGTGGAAAGACCAGTTTAGTACAGGGAACTTTACAGGAACCTAATTTTATGGGAGATGACAGGGGCTTGCTCATCTGTTGTGAAGAAGGTGTGATAGAATATGATATGGACTTTTTGAAAAGCATTCATATCGATGTAGTTACTGTGGAAGAGGAAGAAGAGTTGACTCCTGCCTATTTGCAGGAACTGGATGAGCAGTATCAACCAGATCGGGTTTTTATTGAATTTAATGGTATGTGGAGTGTGGATGCCTTTAGAAAAATGGATTTGCCAAAAGACTGGCTAATGGTACAGATTTTGACGACGATTAACGCAGGTACTTTTCAAAGTTATATGAATAATATGGGTGGAATTTTGGTGCAACATTTTCGTGATGCAGATGCAGTTATCATAAATCGTTGTGATGAGGATACACCGATGGCATCTTATCGACGTTTGATCAAAGCCAACAATCCAAGAGCACAGATTATTTACGAGAAAAAAGATGGTAGTATTTCCAATGGATTAGATGAAGCTTTACCATATGATTTGCAAGCAGATATTGTTGAAATTGCGGAAGAAGATTATGGTATTTGGTATATGGACGCATCGGAATTTCCGGGAAAATATAAAGATAAAACTTTCCGTTTTCAAGCGGTGGTATACCATCCGGAAGACTTTCCACCAGAGTGGATTGTGCCAGGAAGATTTGCCATGACTTGTTGCGTAGATGATATCACCTTTATTGGTTTTAAGTGTCATTGCAAGTCTGGCGGAGAATTTAAGAGTCGTGATTGGGTAGATATTACCGTGAAAGCAAAAATGGACTATACGCCGGAATATCAGCCAAAGGGATTGGTCTTAGAAGCAGTTTCCATAGAAAAAATACAAAGATCGGATAACGGTTTGGTATACTTTACCTAAAAAACCTTCGCAGTAGATTGGTTTCATGGGGCGAGACTGGAAGGGTAGTCTTATTCTGAAAACAATTATCTGTGTGCATGATAGTATGGAGTTCTAAATAAGAAATTTGATACGTAAAATAGAGAGTATGAAAATATTCTCTATTTTTTTATTTCTTCTGTAAAATCCTTGTGTTTGGGAAACAAGTAGAAGGAATGAAAGTAAAATATGTGCTCTCAGTGTCCTTTTATACAAGAATTTCGTGATAGATGTGTATCTTGGAAAACACTATTTTTTCACTGTGTACGACGAGAAAATGCAAGGGAAAGATAGCCGAAATTATGGTATTAGGAAGAGGCCGGGAGAACGTAAAGAGAGAAGGGAGAAATTATGTGTGGAATAGCAGGTTTTGTATCTTTGGGAGAAAATATGCAGGTCACCATAGGTAAAAAAGAACAACAGGTACGCAAGATGGGAAAATGTTTAAAGCATAGAGGGCCGGATGATTTTCGGAGTTACGTGGACCCACATTTTGCCTGTGCCCATACCAGACTGGCAGTTCGGGATCCGGCAAGAGGTGTACAACCCATGATAAAAAAAAGAGGGGATGCACAGTATGTGTTGGTATACAATGGAGAAGTTTATAATGCAAAGGAATTGCGAAAGGCGTTAGAAGAAAAGGGATTTACCTTTACTACCAATTCGGACACAGAGGTTGTTTTGCAGTCTTATATTTGTTATGGAGAAAAAATGGTAGAGCGGCTCAATGGCATTTACAGTTTTGTTATTTGGGATACCCAGAAACAAACTGCATTTTTTTGTAGGGATCGTTGTGGCGTGAAACCTTTGTTTTACAGCATACAAGATGGGGTTTGGGTCTTTGCATCAGAAATAAAAGCCTTACTTTCTTATGAAGGAATAAAACCCCTGGTAGCCAGAGATGGGCTACAACAGTTGTTTGGTCTGGGACCGGCAAGGTTGGAAGGAAGTGGGGTGTATCGCAATATCTACGAGATTTTACCGGGGCATTGCGGAAACTTTAGTGCCTCTGGATTGATACAAAAACCCTATTGGAGATTGGAGGCAGGGGAAAATCGGGATAGCTATGAGGAAGCCGTGGAAAAAGTCAGGTATTTACTTACAGATAGCATAGAGCGGCAATTGGCATCAGATGTGCCTATTTGCACCCTTTTATCAGGTGGAATAGACTCTAGTGTGGTATCTGCCGTGGCGGCGGCTTACCTGAAAAAAAGTGGAAAGCAGTTGGATACCTATTCTTTTGACTACACAGACAATGCAAAAAATTTTGTGGCTTCTGGATTTCAACCGGAGCTAGACCGGCCTTATGTGGAACAAATGGTAGAAAAAATAGGC
>JAFORL010000074.1 GCA_017393285.1 Lachnospiraceae bacterium | reverse complement strand
GCTTGCAAAACTCTAGCGCGACCGCGGTATTGCGCAGCAATTAACTCCATCTCCGCGGTCTGCGCATCCTCGCGGAGCGTTTTTTATGTAATAGGAAATTGCATCGCAATTTCCTATTACATAAAAAAAGTGCTGTCACACCCTACATATAAATCCAACTTGTGACTTATATGCAGTATGCAACAGCACCGCAACTATTCTATATTTCTGTTTAACATTCTGGTTCTATCCAACCATAAGAATTCTTCTTTCTGCGATATACCACATTGACTTCATCTGTTTCTGCATTTCTAAACACATAAAAATCATGTCCCAATAATTCCATCTGCACACATGCTTCTTCCGGATCCATTGGCTTAATAGCAAATCTTTTTGTACGAATAATTTCAATTTCTTCCTCATCAGGCATTTCCTCTTCTACAAACGCCTGATTCAAATTATGTCCAGCCTGTTTTCTCTCAATAATCTTATTCTTATATCTACGAAGTTGTCGCTCAATGATTTCCTCAACCAAATCAATGGATACATACATATCTGTGCTCTCTTCTTCTGCACGAATGATATTTCCTTTCATAGGAATGGTTACTTCAATTTTTTGTCTTTCCTTTTCCACACTAAAAGTTACGTGAATTTCTGTATTTTCTGTAAAATATCTCTCTAATTTACCAATCTTCTCATATACTGCTTCTTTTAGTCCTTCTGTGACGTCAATATTTTTTCCGCTGATAATGTACTTCATATTCTCCAACTCCTTTTACCTGATTTTGCAAGCGACACGAACCACAATCCCCATACTCGCTACTGCGTTTCTCTCCTGTGGCACTTCAGCTATGGCCCTCCTCATTTCACCATTTTGTGTGTCATCTCGTACTTCCATTATACCAATTTACCCTGTCAAATTCAAGTATATTTGTCGACCTTTTCCGACACTTACCCCTATATTTTCTATTATTATTCCGATTTGTGCCTATAATTCACAAAATTGTAATAATTATGTGTTTTTTTTGTTTTTAACGCATTTCACAAATAATACAAAACACACTTTCGAACTTGACAAAATATATCCACCCACATTTTATCCACATTTTTGTGGATAAAGTGGATAATCTTGTGTATAAGTGACTTTTTTACCCATTTTTACTAGTTCTAAATTGTGGATAAGTGGAAGAATTTGTGCATAACCTTATTTTCCATAATATTCCAACTACATTTCTTTACGATTTTGTTACATAATTTTGTGCAAAAATTACAGTTTGGATTTTTGTTTTTCTTCTGTAATTGTATGACAACTATAAATATTGTAAAAAAAAGAAAACCTAATTTCTTAGATTTTCTTTTTATAATTCTCACTATATTTTATTCTGTTATTCATTGACAATACTTTTCCGAATTATAAAAAAAACCATCCATACCCGATTAAATCGGCTGGCGTTTTCGTGCTCGCTTACGCCAAACGTTTTTCATAATCATCAATCTTATTTGCTAAAAATGGAGCCAGACCTACAAATTCTGCACCATATAAGTTTCCATTTCCTTCTTCTTGTACTTCACCTCTAACAATATGTACAACCGCATAGAAATAATCATTATCCCCCAAACGAATCTTTCCATCAAAATAATAATCAATTGGTAATTTCGCTTTTGATACAAAACCAATTCCAGATTTAGATATATTTATAACCGAAATCTCCGTATCTACATCTTCAATAATCACATAGTCCTGTTTGTAAATTTTTTTAATCTCCAAGCTCAATTCAATCGGCAATCTCTTATGTCTTCTACGTTCTATCATTTTTTCTTCCTCCTCATACCATATATTCTTTACGTTATTGTGTACGCAAATAATTCTCTTACCTCTCATATTATTTCACTTTTATCAGTACATATCAAATCACACAGTAAACCCCGTCACAAATGTGTTTTTCTCTCCCAACGCCTTTACTTTACATACTTTCATTTGGTTACATACATTATAACACATTTTCTTCTTTCGATTCAAGGATTTTCTACCACCTAGACAGATTTATAGCAAACCCACATATCATTCTACTGACACCAACATAACTATAAAACCAACTGCTAACGCAGTTGATTCTGTATTCGCATGCACAGTTTTCGATTTAAGAAAAAACGTCAGCTCAAAGCGAAAGTCAGAAAACCGGTACGTAAGACTTTTCCGCAAAAACAAGCACCTATAAGGTGCAAAATTTGTGTGGATGAAAGCTACCAGCTCCTCCCTAAAGGAGCTACTGCAATTTTCGTTATGGAACAAAGCGTTTTGCTTGCAAAACTCTAGCGCGACCGCGGTATTGCGCAGCAATTAACTCCATCTCCGCGGTCTGCACATCCTCGCGGAGCGTTTATTATGTAATAGGAAATTGCATCGCAATTTCCTATTACATAAAAAAGAGACACTGATCAAAATCAATGTCTCTCTTATCTTTATCTAATTCTCTTTACACAATATACTGTTCTATAATTTACAGATTTGACACAAATGCCTTCTCTTTCACATGCTGCATTTACAATTTGTCCACCACCAATATAAATGGCAACGTGGTTAATAGAACCGCCTCTGGCATAAAATACCAAATCTCCTGGCTGTGCTTCTGATAAACTTACTCTTGTTCCATATCCAGCCTGTGAAGATGAACTATGTGGTAAAGATACACCAAAATGTGCATAAACTGACATTACGAAACCAGAACAATCTGCTCCACCTGTCAAACTTGTACCACCCCAACGATATGGGTTACCACAAAACTGTAATGCATAGCTTGCAACCTCTGAACCACTTCCAGATGATACTGTAGAACTGGCACTAGAAGAGCTACTACTTCTTGAAGAGCTAGAGCTACTTCTTGAAGAGCTAGAGCTACTTCTTGAAGAACTACTCTTTCTTGAAGAACTAGAACTGCTGCTTGAAGATGAACTGCTACTTGAAGATGAACTGCTACTTGATGTGCGGGAAGATGCACTCTCTGCTCTAGCTGCAGCTAATTTTTCCTGACGTTCTCTCTCTTCTTTTTCGCGTGCAGCTTTCTCTGCTGCTCTCTTTCTACGCAATGCTGCCTTCTCTTCTTTAATGGAAATCGCATCGTCGAATTCTACATCAAGATCTACATATTCCTTAGCAACGTATCCCTTGATGTCTCCACCGTCAATACTTACCTTTACCCATTCATCTGTTTCTTTTATAACCTCATATTCTTCTCCCAAAGGAATCATGGTCAAACAATCCGAGGACGCATCTGCTTCCTTACGTACCTTCAAGGTAGTTGTATTAACAGTAGCAATCTTCTGTCCGTAATTCTCCATTACTTCTTCGTCGCTCAATCCCGTAACCAAGTAGGCACTATTGATATATCCTGTACAACTTCCGGATTTGATCTTTACCCATTCTCCCTTGTTTGAAAGAACGGTAGCGGCTGCTCCCTTGTACAACTTACCAATCACTTTGCTATCCTCTGATGCTTTCTTACGGATATTTACAAAGTCATTTGCTTTAGAAATCGCTATATTCTCATACTTCCCTGTTGTTACAGCTGAAGAAGATGCACTCTCTGCTGTAGCAAGGCTTGTTGTATCGTCTGTAACAGTAACATTAGTCGCACTCTCTACAGGTTGTGCTGTCTGCTCTGTGGCATCCACATTCGAAGTCTCTGTAGAAGCTGACTCTGTTTCACAATATTTATCTAAAGTTATTGATATTCCTGCCAATCCTTTTTCTGCATTTAACGTAGCCGAAGATACCTTTGGCATACCTGCTGATGCAACAATAGCTAAAGCTAAACCTCCACACAAAGTAGCCTTAACTATGGCCGATTTTGTCATTTGTTAATCACTCCATTTCTAATTTTTACACAAATATTAAATTTTGATTAAATCATTTCATGTGTCATTATACAAAAAAAACTGTCGAATGTCAAGTAAATAGGCTTTTTTCACAAATCTTACACAACTTTTACATATTTTTTGTACGTTTTTTGTAAAAAACTTCTATTCTTTATTTACATTTTTTTACATAAATTGATTTATTTGCTTCAAATTTACTAATAATCATTTCACATTTTGTGTAACATTGTGCCACCAGTTCAGCCGAGCAGAAATAATACAGGAACAAAGGGGCTGTCGCAATAACGATTTTGTAAATCGTCTTTTCACTCACGTATCCCGTTTTAGATTTTGAATGTTTTATTTCTGACACTTCTAATTTGCGTCCAAATTTACAAATATAGCAATCATCTTTTTCTATGTAGTCCATATTTTCTACACGACTGATATCATTT
>JAFORL010000073.1 GCA_017393285.1 Lachnospiraceae bacterium | reverse complement strand
GCGTATTCTTCGTATACAAATCATGAACGAAATCTATAAACTGGACTCTTTCAGTATTAAAAGATTTAAATTTTTCTCCCCCATCACGAGTCTGAATAGCCTTATCTATAAATGTCACACCATATATAGCACATAAAATAGCGGCTAAAGATACCATTCCCAAAAGAAACTTTTTTATTGACGACCAATCCTTTATTAATAAGTATAATCCGACCAATAACAAATAGCAAAATACTGCAATTCCAGAATTTTTTCTGTGACATATAATTGCTAAACATCCTAAAACAAAAACAATACCTCCAATTATACGCCACTTCTTGTTTGCAGTTTCATATGACAATATCATAACCACTATCATAGCACAGCCTACTACTGCAGGAACGATTGTAAAAGAAATATATTCAATCCAATAAAAGATAAACAGGGCGTCAAATACCGTAATCCATCCCAAAATCTTTTTTATGCTAACCTGATTACATTTTGCAAAATGAATCATTCCAAAATGAATAATCACGGAAGAACTACAAAGTAATACTTGTGTATACACATACCACCACTGAATTCCGGGAAAGATTCGATACAGCCAGCTAATCGGATAAGTCAATAATACATTGACAAATTGCTGCACCGGATAAGGACTTCCGGTCTCCATCCCCGATAAGCATGCCTGAATGGTATAATCAGACACCATCAATCGCTGTGGCTCACAAAATCCGATAAACAGTATATAAAGCACTCCTGTTAGTGCAACCGCCAAAATCCATTCTGATTTTACTGACTTTATTGCAATTTTATCCTTCAATCCACTGCTGTGAGACTTTACATAATTCCAAATAATTGCAATCCACAATGTACTTACAATGACCACTAAGAAACCTAACTCTGCGCAAACCATATGCCCATGCATTTTATTTCTCAGTTGCATAAAGGCCTGTGCTCCCACTAACCACAGGAACCAGTTCAGATTACCAACATAACTTGTAATCCTACATATTTTCTCGGTTCTCCTCAACAAACGACAGAGCACCATAAGAAGTATACTTGCAACCACTATTTCATACATATAATACGGAATATTAACCGTCTCCACTAAAGCTATGGAAATCAAAAGAACCACACTAGCAACAATGCTAACTCGTCTATCAATTTTTTTACAGAATAACCAGTCATCGTTCTTTGCAATAAGAACCCCCAAAATCAGCATCGGGAGATATTTACAAATATGCTCATCCTCGATAGAATGTGGCATCACATATGAAAAAATGCAAGACACGGCAAAAATTGCACCTGAAAAATATTTATTACGACTAATCAATACTAATATAGGTGTTATTAGTAATATACCAACATACAGCCCTAAATACCACCAGTTTTGCACAAGCCAATTTACCTTACATATTTGAGCAATCCCCAGCATATTAAGAACAGGTGCACTCACCAAATGTTGCCAATCGCTTCCCCATTTTTCCAAAATCCGTGCGTCCTGATTCGCAAGTCCAGCAACAAAAACTGTTACAACAATTGCAAACGCAACCTTCCTTATCATCTTGTAATATGAATTCAGAAAAATATACGCATATCCTTTTGCACTCTTTTCCTCGATATATTTTTTTGTAAGCCCATATCCTGTAATAAATACGAACAAATATAATGAAATGTGAAAACTAGTTACAAGGCGAGTCCAAATAATTGGTGGGATCATAGTATACTGATATTCAGTTGAAAACAGAATCCATCCCAACATTCCAAAGATAGCACAGCCTTTTATTGCTTTTGATTCAATCTGGTTCATTTTACTCCTCTTTCAAAACTGCCGCATGAGCATTCTTATCACAATCCTTTGGTGGAATCATATAATCCCCATACATTTGCGTTAACACGAAATCATAGTCGACCGGGCCTGGCAATTGATACGATTCAAACTGATATCGATTCCCAGTTCCATAACATTTCTTTGGAAACATCTCTTTAAATTTATATTGCCCCATAAAATTGACCACATAATTACTGGATTCATACGGATATTTGCAAAGTAAGCAATTAATCTTGTCTAATCTCTTTGCCAAATCGCTTTTCCGACCAAATCCGGTAATGGAGATAAACTTAATTGCCAATCGCTCCGACAACGGACGATTTGGACGTTTTAGGTTCACTTTATCAAAACAGGCACAATGATATAACAACCTAGCTTTCATTAAGCGAATCTTATGCCATGTGCGTTTAATTCTTTGATTAGGCATACCATCTAACGGAAAGATATCCACCCAAACATTCTCATCTCGTTCTACTAAACTCCCAGTTCGCCTTAAACTATAACGGGTATCCACGATCCGGGCAAAATAATAATGGTGCACATCCAAATGAGTCTGATAAGTAAGTAACTTACAATGATCCGGAAGATGTGATTCAATCTCCCCCAAGAACTGCTCATACTGTGCTCGTGGGATTCCAATATCAATATCATCGTCCCACGGAATAAACCCCTGATGGCGTATTGCGCCAAGCAGGGTTCCTCCGAGCATATAATATTCCATATGATTTAATTCCAAATATTGATAAATCGGTGCAAAAACATCCAGAATCATATTCTGAACAGTAGACAACTGATGCTGTTCCATTTATTCAGCCCTCTGCTTTCTAGCCATTAACTCCCGTACTACATCTTCAGGATTTTTCCCTTTATTCACAATTGCATCAACTGCTTCTACAATGGGCATATCAATCTGATGACGCTGTGCTAACTGAAGTGCTGCTGGAAGCGCATTGATCCCCTCAACTACCATTCCAACCTCTTCAATTGCAGCTTGTGCTGTATATCCCTGACCAATCAACTGACCTGCACGATTGTTCCGACTATGTACACTGGTCGCAGTCACAATCAAATCACCCATTCCCGCCAAACCAACGAAGGTAGTCAGATTGCAGCCCATGGATATTCCAAGCCGAGAAATCTCATTTAATCCACGCGTAATAAGCGCCGCCTTTGTATTATCTCCAAAGCCCAGCCCGGTTGCTACACCT
>JAFORL010000072.1 GCA_017393285.1 Lachnospiraceae bacterium | reverse complement strand
TTGGATCCATTGTATCTGTGAAATTATCCCAATGTAAAGGATTTTATTACCTTGGAGAGATGGTGTCTGAATAAGGTATGTAAGACGAAAGAGCCAGTCTTTATAAGGAATACAACAGTTCATCCCTCAGCTGAATTGTTACCAGGGGACTGTCCCACGAAGAAAACATCACAAAATATAGTATGTGATTTACAAATGCTATATTATATTTATGATTTATGTGTCCTTTTTTCTTTATGCGAC
Source organism: Lachnospiraceae bacterium (assembly GCA_017393285.1). GTDB lineage: Bacteria > Bacillota > Clostridia > Lachnospirales > Lachnospiraceae > CAG-411. Next base: position 6,005 of record JAFORL010000072.1, on the reverse strand, counting down.
AGCCCCTGTATGCATCTTAGTCAAAGAACAAGAGCCAGCTAGCTTATAAGATTAGGAGCTTAATCTAGCAAATGCAAATTTTTCTTACTACTTTCTTTTAAATACGATTGCAAGGAGGCAATCAGCATATCATAGGTGATTTTAGCCATATGTTCCGGGGAATCCCCATAATTTTCATTTAACCATAATTTAACCATTCCTACACAACCTGTGATACAATAGGAATGAATATATTTCATATCGCTTTCTATAGAGCTGTTAAATAGACTATTTGTGTACTTGGCACTGTGTTTGGCGATATAACCTTCGATTCTGGTGATAAATGACAAATCGCCATGAGGACCTGACAAGGCACGACAGATATCTCGATTATGATCTAACATAGAAAACAACTCCACCAAGAAAGGCAAACTGGCTTGCGGTTTCCCAATCTGTTCCTCCGTTGCGTCCAATAAATACTTGATTTCTTCCATTAATTCATCTTCAATTTTTTCCAACATATCATAGATGTCTGTATAATGCAGATAAAAGGTGGAACGGTTGATGTCTACTTCTTCTACCAATTCTTTCACAGTAATTTCATTGATACTTTTTTCTTCCATTAATTTTGCTAAACCCTGGCGTAATTGGCTTTTGGTTTTTCGTATACGCCGATCCGTTTTCTTCTCCATAGTATTCACTCCAATCTCAAGGGCATCACATTTGGTCTGGTGATGTAGATAAACTGTTACATTTCCTAAAACATTGTTTAATTTACTGTAAACTAATAGACAATTACTGTAAATATGTCTATTATTAGACATTTTGATGTTGTTTTGATGTTTGTAATGTGCCGATAAATACAGTATAATACAAATAATAAAAAAATCAACACCGTATCTATTAAACAATGTAAAGAAGTATAACAGATGTTGTGATGGAAATGGAAAAAATTATTATTTGAATCAATGTTTTATATGTTTTTGATCATGGACATCAGCTATGTCTTCTGCATACAGTAGATATTAGAATGGAAAGGAGAATGTGCAAATGTTACGTAATGAGTGGAAGGCATTATGGAAAAACAAAATGATGATTATTATCCTCATTGGAGTAGTTGCAATCCCGACAATTTATACGACATTGTTCTTGGGTTCTATGTGGGATCCCTACGGCTTATTAGAAAATCTGCCGGTGGCTGTGGTTAATTTAGATCAACCGATGGACTACGAAGATTCAACATTGCAAGTTGGAAAAGAATTGGTAGATAAGCTGAAAGATAACAAAGAATTAGATTTTAGTTTTGTGGGAGAAGAAGCAGCAGAAGAAGGTCTGGAACAGGGAAAATACTATATGGTAATTACTATTCCGAAGGACTTTTCAGAAAATGCATCTACTTTGATGGACGATCAGCCAAAGAAAATGGAGTTGTGTTATAAAACCAATCCTGCCAGTAACTACATTGCATCTAAGTTGAGTAGTACTGCATTTTCAAAAATTAAAACACAGGTGGCAAAAGAAGTAACCAAAACCTATACGGAGACTGTGTTTGATAATTTGCAAAAAATCGGAGATGGCATGGAGGATGGTGCTGACGGCGCAAAGAAAATCCAAAAGGGTACAAAAAAATTACAAGATGGTAATGAAAAGATATCCGATAATTTGCAAGTGTTGGCAGATCGAACTTTGACCTTTAAAAATGGAGAAGAAAAATTATCTGTAGGTTTGCAGCAATATACAGATGGTGTTACCAAAGTTGCAAATGGTGTACAAAGTTTGCAAAGTGGAACAACGAAATTAGAAAGTGGTAGCACAAAATTGAAAAAAGGAGCCAAAGACTTGGATGACGGTGTGGGTACCTTGCAAAAGGGAACGAAACAATTGCATTCCAGTACAGCAAGTTTAACCAGTGGAACGACATCCTTAGAGAATGGAGCAAAGACTTTGGCATCGGGTGCAACCAGTCTCAATACTGGTACAAAAGCCTATGTAGACGGCACTACAACCTTTGCCAATGGTGTGGTAACTTATGTGAGTGGCGTGGATCAAGTTGCAAGCGGTGTAAAGCAATTAAGCGGTTTGCAACAATTGGGAAGTGTTTCTACAGGAATTGTACAATTGCACGCAGCAGTTTCCACAGGAAGTGAGGAAACCCCTTCTTTAGTAGCAGCAACTACCCAATTGACAACAGGACTGACACAAATTAAAAGTTCAGTAGATGCATCTACAAGCAGCATCCAGAATTTGTCCACAAGTTTAACACAGGTGGCTACTGGCGTGCAGAGTGCGGCTACGACCATTTCATCTGCTTCTAATGGTATTACAAAGGCAAGTACAGCGATTTCTTCTGCCAGTCAAATTATTGCTTATGACAATGGTGTATTGGCGCAGGTAGAAAATGCTGTAAATGGAAAGGTGACAGAAGCAAACAACAAGATTAATACGCAGGGTGAAACTGCAAAAAATACCATTAATAGCCAGGTGGATCAGGCGATTGCAGCCATTCAAGAAGCAAAAAATAGCAATGCAATTACAGAAGAAGAGGCAGAAAAATTAATTGAGAAGTTAACAGATACAAAAGTAAAAGATAGCGAACAAGTAAAAGGAAGCGTAGCAGTAGACACAAATGACTTGCAATTGCGTACCATTCCGGAACAGATTACCACTGGTTTGGCAACGGTCAATAATGAACAGGCAGGTTTGCCTGCAGCAGCAACCGGTTTGCAGGCAGGTGCGACTTCCATATCTGATGCCGGTACACAAATTGCCCAAAGTGGTGTGACTGACAATTTTGCGAATTTATCACAAGCCTTAGGAACAGCAATTACAGGTGCACAGAAGATTCAAAATGGTGTGGCACAGATTTCAGTTGGTTTGGGACAATTGAAAGAAGGAACAGCGCAATTTCCACAGGCAGCAGCAGGTGTAACCCAATTAACAAAAGGAGTAGAAACCTTAACTGCCAGCAATACTACTTTGACAACGGCAGCACAACAGCTGATTGCCAATGGTGATAGTTTGAAAACAGGTGCAGCCCAGTTGGAAACTGGTGCAAGCCAATTGGCAACAGGTGGAGAACAATTAGGAACCGGTGCTAAGGCTTTGGCAGCAGGCATTCAAAAAGTGCACACAGGTACAAGCAAGTTAAAAACTGGCTCTAACAGCCTATACAATGGAACAAAAACCTTAGATCAAGGAATTGGTTCTTTGGGACAGGGCGTTGATCAGTTGGCTAAAGGAAGCAATCGATTAACCAGTAAAAATAAGCAGTTGCTTTCAGGTGCAAACAAATTGGTAGATGGCTCTGAAAAAATACAGACAGGTGCACAAAAACTGGCAGATGGTTCTGTAACACTTGGTAACGGAATAGAAAAATTAAATGACGGAAGCCAGGAATTATACGATGGCTTAAAAGATGGTGCAGATGAAATCAAAGAATCAGAAGCCAAAGATGCCAATATCGAAATGTTTGCAGAACCTGTGGATGAGCAGGAAACAAAGATTACTGTTATGCCAAACAATGGACACGCAATGTCTGCCTACATGATGTCAGTAGCCTTATGGGTTGGATGTTTGGCCTTGTGTCTGATGTATCCGCTTACCCAGTTTGAAGGCGAATTAAAAAATGGATTTGCCTGGTGGGTAGCAAAGGCTAGTGTATTAGTCAGTGTTGCGGTAGTCATGGCATGCTTGATGATCGGCATGTTACATTTGTGCAATGGCTTCCATCCTGTGAGTTATGTGAACACCTTATTGGTGGCATGTTTCGCTGGAGTTGCCTTTATGAGCATTATGTATTTCTTTGATGTATTATTGGGTAAGATTGGAAGTTTTGTAATGTTAATTTTCATGGTAATCCAATTGGCAGGTTCTGCAGGAACCTACCCGGTAGAGTTATCTGGAAGTTTTGTAGCCAAGATTCATCCATACTTGCCATTTACCTATACGGTTGATGCATTTAGAAAGACCATTTCAGGAAATAATGACATAGGACAGACAATAGGTATGCTGCTTGCAATTACGATTGTATTTGGTATTTTTACCTTAATCATGTTCATGGTGAAATCTTATAAGATTAAACACAATAAAAAATCAATAGAAGAATTTTATGAAGCACACGGATTGTTATAATCAGCTGGTTTTGCAAAAACAAAAAGACCGGAGTTGCTTTTGCAATTGAAAAATGCCCCTGTAGGTTCTAGGACAAGTAGAAATCTACAGGGGCTTTCTGTTTTGAACATTTATGCACAGGCAATAAAATGATAGTCTTAAACAGAATACTTCCCAGAGATGTTTTGGAAATGCTTGCACAGGCAATAAAATGATAGTCTTGAACAGAATACTTTCCAGAGATGTTTTGGAAATATTGCCTGGACAACAAAATTATAGAAAGAACTCTAAACCCAAGACGGTTCCGCAACAAAGTAAGGCAACCTGAAACATAGGCAGACCCAACCAGGCAGCCACGCCCCCTACTACCAGTGCAGCAAATCCGCTGATCGGGGACTGGGTCGCCTGAACCATGGCTGGAAATGTCATGACTGCCAGGGTGACATAGGGAACATAGTATAAAAAAGATTGAAAAAAACCATTGGTAATGGGTTTGCGAAACAGGGTCAAAGGTAATGTTCGTATGATATAGGTTATTAAAAACATGATGAAAATGTAGATATAAATATTATGCATCGTATACCTCCTCTTTTTTTTCGATTGGTTTGACAATGGCAGCAATGACAGCAATGACAATCGTCAAAAGGATAATCCTGGTGCTAGCCGAGAGTTGTGACAGATAGGGCAGTCTGGAAGCCAGAGCGCTGGTAAGACAACTCATCACCACCAATACGCCTAGCACTTTGTTTTTGCGTGTGGGAGGAATGATAATTGCCAAAAACATGCCATATAACGAAACGCTAAGTGCACTTACCACAGGAAGAGGTAAGAGATTGCCCATGATAATACCGAGAGCAGTTCCGAGTGCCCAAAAAGGAACAGAAGAACAAGCAGCTCCATATACATAGACGGGGTTGGCAAATCCCGGTTGTGCTATGGTAATCCCGAAAATTTCATCTGTTATAAAGAATCCCATGCCCAAACGATGTCCTAAAGATAAATGGGGATGTAAGCGTTGGCTTAAGGCAAAGGACATTAATAAATATCGTGCATTGGCAATGAGGGTAGCAAGACCTAATTCTAAATAAGTTGCTTGGGCGGCGATGGCAGTAAATCCTGCGTACTCACCGGCAGATGCAATTTCTAAAAGACTTGCCAGAAAACCTTGAAAGGGAGTCAATTTAGCTTGATGGGCGGCAATGCCCAGAGAAAAGGACACAGCAAAATAGCCGATGCCGATGGGAAATCCATGTCTCAAACCTAATAAAAAAAGATGCTTTTGCTTTTTTACTTCATTCATAAACGTTTCTCCTATTTCGTATATTGTAGCTATCGTTTTCTATTATAACATAATCCTACAGCAGAGTGGGAAACCATTACATACAGATTGATAGAGAATGCATAGCTTTTTTTTGAAAAATACACAATTTTGCAATAAATTTTTAAAGAATACAAAAAAGTATTGTGAAAAAGTATCAAAAAAAATGAAAAAAGACATCAAAAATGGTTGATTTTGTTGAGGGAAAGTGGTAAACTATCGTTGGGTAACAAATATTTGATATTTTGTTAATAAATAGAAATAAAGATATGAGAAAGGTAGGAATGCGGTTATGCGTATTTGTCAATGTTGTAAAACAAGAAACGTAGATGAGAGTGTATTCTGTAAATCATGCGGAACAAAGATTGAGGAGAATCCATATATTTGTCCAGATTGTTTATATGAAAATACAGAAGATAGTGCATTTTGTATTAAATGTGGAACAAAGTTGGGAGTAGGGGCTCATACAATTCAACCTACAGCAAGCAATCGTACAGCGGGTTTTAATGAAGAGACAGCAAAAAAGGCGAACGCAACAGAGACCTTCGATTATAATGTATACATGAACGGTAGTGCAGCAAAAAAGGCGGAAGATGTA
>JAFORL010000071.1 GCA_017393285.1 Lachnospiraceae bacterium | reverse complement strand
TAGCGCGACCGCGGTATTGCGCAGCAATTAACTCCATCTCCGCGGTCTGCGCATCCTCGCGGAGCGTTTTTTATGTAATAGGAAATTGCATCGCAATTTCCTATTACATAAAAAAGGCTATTATTCATTATCATTTCAATGCATAATAGCCTTAATTCTTGATTTGTTCGCTCATAACTTATATTGCATAAAATTGTTGTTTTTAGTAAAGCCAAAAGCAGTATAGAGCAAAACACCCATATCCGATGCAGTTATCTGAACAGTACCACAACCTGCTTCTCGTGCTTCATCTACAATATGCAAAAGCAACGTTTTTGCAATCCTCTGTCTTCTGTATTCTTTGTCTGTAAACATACTGGACAACAAACCAATCTTTCCACTAGGGCAACCAAAATATGGTGGTTTCTCCACGACAGACAATCCGCTTGTTCCAATTATTTTTCCATTATCAATCGCAATCCACGAAACAAAGGTACCGTCTGCTAAATGACGCTTATAATAATCAGTCAGAGCAGGTCTAATATCAATATCTTCTTTTGCTCCTTCTTCACGCAGTTGGTTAATCCGCATTTCAATAAAACAATCAATTTCATTATTGGATAGCTTTCTGTATGTAATCATGTATAACACCTCCGGATATCCATCTATAATTCGTTACTCTTCCTGCCACACTTCTGGTACCGCCATGAACGAACACAGTTTTAAGCTTCCAAAACTTTTGCCAATTGTTCCTGTTTTGGAAACAGTCCAAACACGCCTCCGGTATGGATAAATAATACATTTCCTAAATCTTTTAGTTTACCTTCTTTGATTTCCTGATACAAACCGTAAAATGCCTTTCCTGTATAAACAGGATCTAATATCAGACCTTCCTCTCTTGCAAGTTTAATCAAAAAAGCAAGCTCCTCGTCCGTGGAAATTGCATAACCAATTCCTTTATGACCATCTACAATATGCATATCCTCCGGTTTAATTTCAATGTTTTTTCCTAGTAATTCAACTGTTTCTCTACAAATTCTGGTACAAACATCCAGGAAATACTGCTCATCATCGCAAACGTTAAAACCTAGCACTGTTTTTTCCGGATCATACAATTTTGTTCCTAAAAACAATCCCCCGTAAGTAGAACCAGAACCAACTGCACAAACAATTGTCTGAAAGGAAATTCCTAATTCTTCTTCCTGTTTTTTGATTTCTTTCACAGACTCCAAATATCCAATATTACCAATGCCATCCGATGCGCCTTCTGGAATTACATAGGCTTTGATGCCCTGCTTTTCATATTCTTCTTTTATATTCTGCATAATCTCAGCACGTCTTTTCGAGTAATCAGCTCTCGAAATAAAGGTAATTTCTGCACCTAAAATTTTATCCAACAAATAATTTCCTTCTACCGGTGGTTCTTCGTCAATACGTAACACCAAATGGGAACGCAATCCAAGTTTTGCAGCAACTGCTGCCGTAGCCCGACAATGATTTGACTGTATACCGCCACAGGTAATCAACAATTGTGCGCCCTCATCCATTGCTTTTGCAACTGTGTACTCCAATTTTCTGATTTTATTTCCTGAGGTCTCTCCACCTGTCAAATCGTCTCGTTTTATATAAATATCTACACCTAATTCTTTCGAAATATGAGTTAATTTCTGAATAGGTGTTGGCAAATTTGCTAAATTTAATTTTTTTAAATCACCCATGCAATTCCTCCTTCTAGAATTGTATTACTTTTGTTTCTCCCGCAAAAGAATAAAAGGTTGCTGTTGCATTTTTAAAATATAATACTTCCGTATTTTCATCCGTAGCAGAATAACGTTCCTTTAAATGTGGATATGCATCCAATAAATGCTCCTTTGCTTCTATACGTTCATCACGAACCAACTCTCCTGACAAACGCAACCACTGTTCTCCATCAAAAGTACTAATTTCAACCTTTGGATTTGCCTGTATTTGTTTAGAAACAGCTTTGTTCTTTCCTGTCTGGATATACAAGCGATCTTCGAAAATATCAATGGTTCCAAATGGTCGAACTCGTGGCTGACCATCTTCCACTGTTGCCAAATAATAGGTTTTCACTTTCTTTAAAAAATCATATACTTCCTGCATGATACATTCCTCCTGTTTTTTTCCTAGTTTTCCTATAATAGCTCTATGTAATAAGATTATAAAATACTCACTTTTTACTGTCAAGCATACTATCTCTTTTTTAATCACTGTTTATAACAGTTAAGGTAGCCCTGCACACTTTGCTATGCATGGGTGTTTAGATACATATCTTTTGCCAAGCTCGCTGCAATTTGCATGCGATATCTTGCTGCAAGCGGTAATTGTTCAACCAGAGTGCTAAACTGTTACAACTGTTTTCACCCAAGCAGCAATCTCTTCTTGAGATGGATCTCCATTTAAAAGTTTTCCTTCTACAATTTCTGTATTTACAGAAACACTCTTTTTCAAATTTTCAACCGTTTCTCCAAAACCACTTCCTCCAGAAGTCGCAAATAGAACAATTTTCTTTCCTGAGAAATCATATTTTTCCAAAAAAGTATTTACAATGGTTGGTGCAATATACCACCAGATTGGAAAGCCCAAAAATACAACTTCCGCATCTGAAACCGGCGCATCAATGTCTACAATTTCAGGACGAGAACCATGATCTGCCATCTCAATACTACTTCTGCTCTCCTTATTCTTCCAATCTAAATCTTCTGTTGTATAGATTACCTTTGGCTGAATTTCGTAAATTTCAGCTTCCGCTGCTTTTGCTATTTTTTCAGCAACTTTTTTTGTCACCCCACTGGCTGAAAAATATGCGACTAATACTTGACTCATTCAAATTCCTCCTTCAAAATCATTTTCTTTTCATGCTTGCAATAAACAATTAACATAACACTACCTGTTACCGCCCAGGAAAAGGGAAAAACTAAATTCAACTGTAAAAATGTACTCCATCTTGGAAACACAAGCAACGCCCAAATAATTCGAAGTCCCACATATCCTATAATCGAAATCACAGCCGGCTTAATAGAAGAACCCAAGCCTTTAAGACCTCCGGATGGAACTTCCGTAAAGGTAACGATTTCTTCTAAAATACCAATGTATCGAAACCGTATCAATGCATACTTTTCTACTAACTTGTTGCTTGTATACATATGAATCAACGGATATCGGAATGCATAAAAGATCAAACATAGAACAAGGCTCAGTCCAAAAGCCTCCAACACGCCAATCCGAAATGCTTTTCTGCATCGTTCTATATTATGTGCCGCATAATTTTGGCTTAAAAACGTAACAACAGCCTGTGAAAACGCCACAATAAAATTGTAGGAAATGCCATCTACGCTATGGGCAATGGAAAATGCCGACATTGCTTCCTCTCCAAATTGGTTGATGCCCTGCTGAATAAAGCTTTGAGATAAGGGAAATAATGCCATTTGAAGAGCAGATGGAATTCCTGCCTGAAAAACAGCCCGAATTCCATCTTTTTCCCATTTCCATTCACCAAGTTCCAATTGTACTTCTGTTTTGCTTATGTAAAGCATACAAAGTATCACAATTGCATTTATCACATTGGCAATGCCGGTAGCAATGGCTACACCACTCACCCCCAGATGAAATACTAATAAGAACAAAGTATTTAATCCAACATTTATTACGCCAGACATTGCCACACATAGCATTGGCTTTTTACTTTCTCCTGCACTTCGAAAAATTGCAGCAGCAAAATTGTAGATTGCCAAAAAAGGAAAACTTAATGCATAAATACGAAAATAGATGATTGCTTCCCTCTGTATTCCTTCCGGCGTCTGCAACAGATGATGTAACAAAGGTGCTAACACTTCCGCAAATACAGCCAATCCCAAACCTAAGCAAAATCCAATCATCAACAAAGACTGTATCAGATGTTTAATCTCAGACTTCTTTGCTGTCACAACTTTTTTTGCCACTACCACGTTTACTCCAACAGCAAGTCCCATAATTACATTTGTAAAAATACCGGTAAGCCCGGCATTTCCACTTACTGCTGCCAGTGCATTCACACCTACAAACCTTCCAACCATAATGGCATCTACGGCATTAAACAGAATTTGAAGGCAACTGGCGATTCCAATGGGTAACGCAAGCAAAAAAATATTTTTTTTCATATTGCCATGTAAAATGTCAATTTCTTT
>JAFORL010000070.1 GCA_017393285.1 Lachnospiraceae bacterium | reverse complement strand
TGCTTTGTCAGAAATAAACTGATCTCCGCTGACAACGCGACCTACAAATGTACCAATATCTGAATTTACTTCTTCATTTACCTGTTTTGCAAGTTCCACTAATTTTTTATCTGCAACAAAAGTTGACTGCTCCATTCTAGGTATCACACCATGCTCATATCCAAAACCTGTGGCATCCATGTCATGCTGCAATGCGTCGGTAGACAATACAATATCTCCGATATTGATTTCATTTTTTAGGGAACCTGCCACACCTGTGTTAATGACAGCTTCTACACCAAAATCATCCACTAAAATCTGTGTACAGATTCCGGCATTTACCTTACCAATACCACTTCTTACAATAACAACGTCTTTCCCAGCAAGTTCTCCCTCGAAAAATTCCATGCCTGCTTTTTTTTCTACTTTTTTCACCTGCATTTTTTCTTTAAGGCGGCTTACTTCCTCGTCCATAGCTCCAATTACACCAATAATCTTCATCTTTATACCTCCTGTTTTCTCCCAAATATCTTGTGCATCGTCGTTAATAGAACACATATCTGGCATTTTCACTATTGCAGTATCCTCATCACTAGTCTTCAAAATCAAATTTAATAATCTCACAGTTTCGAATTCCATATCCTGCATATTCTTCATTTGTCATATCTTCAAAATAAGAGCGGACAACTCTTGCAATTCCATTGTGAGCCACTAACAAATAGGTTCTCTCCGAGTCTTTTTTTACATCATCTAAAAGATTGTAAATTCTTTGTGCCAGATGAAGCATTGTCTCTCCATTTTCGTAGGAATCGATAAAATGCAACTTAGCCGCCTGAAATTCTTCTCCTCTTCTGGCAGTTCCTTCGTATTTTCCAAAACATTGTTCCCGTAGTCTTTCTTCCGGTTTTGCCGGAATTCCTGTAATCTCCGAAATTCGCTTTGCCGTATCTGCCGCACGAACCAATGGTGAATACAAAATCTGGTCAATCTTAATATTCTCCTCTTTGATTTTATTGGCAAGCTCTGTGGCCTGCTCATATCCTAACTCTGTCAGCTCAATATCTGTGGCTCCACAAATTTTTCGTTCCACATTCCAAACCGTCTGTCCGTGTCTTGTAAAATAAACCGTTGCCATCCAATTCCTCCTATTTCTTCATATGTTCTCTCGGAGTCTTTTTATACAATAATTTCGAGATAGATTTTTCTTGGATAACGACATTCCCGCAGTGCGTACACGGTGTGTACGACGAGGAAATGGAGAACATCCAAGGAAAATATAGCAGAAATTATTGAATAAAGGAGATTCCGAGAGAACATTTTATAGCAAAAAGGGGCTGTTGCAAGAAGAAGGCAAGACACATAATATAGTATCGCATTTGTAAATGATGCACTGTATTTTGTGATATTTTTCTTCGTGCGACTGCCCCATTTTTGTCCTATTTTTATCGCAATGAAAAAGGATTCGGTTTAATCTCAATGGCTGAATCCTCTATTTCTTTCTGATTTTCAGGTGATGATACAACTTCTTCGGATATTGTACCAAAATATTCTTCTTTTATCATTCCCATCTTTCCATACGCATAGTCCAAATATCCATCCGGATTACTAATGTGTTTAATCTCTTCATTCAAATCATGCATGCGTTTGTCCAAAGTTGCCGTAATCTCTGAACACGCTCTTAACTCTTCTCTGATATGCGCTGGCGCATTTCCTTCAAATTTGTAATAAATCTTGTGCTCTAAACTCGCCCAAAAATCCATGGCAATGGTACGAATTTGGATTTCCACCTTTGTGTCAGTCACTTTATCTGACAAAAAAATAGGAATTGCCACAATCATATGATAACTTCGATATCCATTTGGCTTTGGATTCACTATGTAGTCTTTCACCTTTAGCACTTTTACATCTGACTGCTTTGCAATTGCATCCGCAATACGATAAATATCAGAAGTAAAAGAACAAATCACCCGAATACCAGCCACGTCATTTACAAAACGAACAATATTTTCCACCGTCAGTTCTCTGCCGTCATTGCGAATCTTCTTTGCAATACTCTCCATGGATTTGACTCTGGAAGTAATATGTTCGATTGGATTATACTTATGCTCCATCTTAAATTCATTACTTAAAATTTGTAATTTCGTATCAATCTCTTTTAGGGCTGAATCATACAACAAATAGGCATGATTCCACTCTTCCGTTTCATCTCTGTACATTGGTAGTTGCATCTTACATTTCCTCCTTTCTTCCCAGAATCTTCTCTCGAAATCTTTTTGTTTTTCCTATCAGTGATCCAAAAAGCGTCGCTGCACAAATATATGCACCCCGTTAAGTTGTTCGGGTTTACCTGTGCATGTATGAACCAAAAAGCACCGCTGCACAAATATATGCAACGGCGCCCTTAGTTCTATTATTGCAAATGTTCCCGAACCATTACATCATGATTGCAAGTATATCTGAATCACTGGAAAACCTATCCATAACAGGCTAGTCAACAACTGCAGGTTTACAAAATTTTAAACCAACCAATCAAACTTATAACATTTCGTCAATCATCTTTCCAACAGCTTCTGCCATTGCTGCAGATTTTGCATCTGCGTCTTCAAGAGATTGGCCAACTACACCATAGTAGAACTTAATCTTTGGTTCTGTACCAGAAGGTCTTGCACACAACCAAGCATTGTCACTCAAATCATAATATAATACATTAGAATTTGGTAAACCAGTTGGTGTTACAGCTCCTGTTGCCATATCTTTAATGGTATCTGCCTTGTAGTCTCTAGCAGATAATACCTGATAACCAGCAATTTCCTTTGGTGTATTTTCACGAAGCGTAGTCATAATATTTTGGATTTTTTCCAATCCGGCAATACCTTCGAAGCCGATTGCCTTGATGCCATCTTTATAGAAACCATATCTTTCGTACATTTCAATCATAGCATCCCATAAAGTCATATTCTTTGTCTTGTAGTAAGCTGCGGCTTCACAAAGTGCCATAGTTGCAACAATGGCATCCTTATCTCTGGCATGGGTACCGATCAAACAACCATAACTTTCTTCAAAACCGAACAAATAAGTTCCCTTTCCAGCATTTTCGAAACCAAGAATCTGTTGTCCGATAAACTTAAATCCTGTCAACACTTCGATTAATTTTACGTCGTAGTATTTTGCAATGGCATCTGCCATGTTTGAAGTAACAATTGTCTTAATCAAAGCACCGTCTTCAGGTAATTTTCCATCTTTTTCTTTTCTTTGACTAATTTCGTAGTCAGCCAATAAACAACCAGACATATTACCAGTCAAAGTAATGTATTCACCAGTCTTTGTGTCTTTTACATAAACTCCCAAACGGTCAGCATCTGGATCTGTAGCCAAAACCAAATCTGCATCTTTTTCTTTTGCTAATTTTAATGCCAAAGTAAATGCTTCTTCTGCTTCCGGGTTTGGATAACTTACAGTTGGGAATTCTCCATCTGGCAATTCCTGTTCTGGTACTACATATACATTTTCGAAACCAATTTCTTTTAAGACACGTCTTGCAGGAATATTTCCTGTACCATGCAATGGTGTATAGACAATCTTCAAATCCTTTTGTGCTTCCTTGATGCTATCCCAATGGATTACCTGCTTCTTCAATTCTTCCATGTACAAATCATCAATTGCAGCGCCAATTACTTCGTATAAACCTTTTGCCTGTGCATCTGCTTTGTCCATTGTCTTTACGGTATCGTAATCAGTTACAGCCTTTACCTCATCCATGATTCCGCCATCATGAGGTGGTGTAATCTGTGCACCATCTTCCCAGTATACTTTGTAACCATTGTATTCTGGTGGGTTATGACTAGCTGTAATATTGATACCTGCGATACATTTTAATTGGCGTACGGCAAAGGATAATTCTGGTGTTGGACGAAGTGATTCAAACACATATGCCTTAATACCATTTGCAGCCAAACACAATGCTGCTTCATCAGCAAATTCCGGAGACATACGACGAGAGTCAAATGCAATCGCTACACCCTTTGCTGCAAATCCCTTCTTATTAATGTAATTTGCTAATCCCTGTGTAGCCTTACGAACGGTATATACATTCATACGGTTTGTTCCTGCTCCGATGATACCACGAAGACCTGCTGTACCAAACTCTAAATCCTTGTAAAAGCGTTCCTTGATTTCATTTTCATCCTGACCAATGCTTTCTAATTCTTTCTTGGTAGCATCATCAAAATAAGGGTTTGTTAACCATGCTTGGTAAATACTCTTGTAATCCATATTGTATCTTCCTCCTAATGTTTTATTTGTCAATCGGTTACTCCTATCGGGGTAATCTGAAATCTATTTGCTAGTTCTCGCTTTGTTTTTGCAAGTCTGCAAAACTGTATTCCGCATCTCCCGCACTGGTTGGTACGTTAACGGTATAACTTTTGGTTTGATATCCCTCTTTGGAAAGGGTAATGGTAATCTCTCCGGTTATTTTTTCACAGGTAACCGGTGCAACACCTTTGTATGCGCCATTGATATATACCTTTGCGCCCTCCGGTGTCTGAATTGTCAACTGTCCGCTCCCAGCGACTGTCGGTGTACTGAACGGTACACTACTGGCAGCCTGCTGTGTTGCCTTCGTTGTAGAAGCAGGTTGCTTCGTACTGGCGGCTGAAGCAGTTGCGCCCTCCTCCACCAAGGTAACATATAACTTCTGGCATTTTGTAGTATTATTTTGCACACTTAAAATACCGGTATAGGTCTTATAGCCCTCTGCAGTCACACGCACATTATAGTTACCAAAAGGCAAACGAAACTCGCTGTTGATGCGATAGACTTTGCCATTGATGCGCAAAGTAGCATCTTGTGGCGAAACCATCACCTTCACTCGACCTTCAGTCTGTGCCGGTTGCTGATATCCACTCAAATCCAAGACCACTTCCATTTCCTCCGGAACTGTAATCTCTTCCTTCGCCTGCAAGGCACCTGCCTTAGCAAGAATGGTATGGGTACCTGCCCCCACAGTTAACATCATATTGGGTTCCACATCGTAAAACTGACTTCCATCCACTTCAATGGTACCCCCAAGAAAATTCTCCTGTCCTTGCACCCGAATATAGCCATGCCCATTGGTAATGGCTATGGAATACACCTGACTACCAATACCACGAAGGGTCAGTTTGTCGCTATCGCTAATATCTAACAACATGGCCTTTTGCTCGCCTGCAAAAACAGAAATCCCACTGTCATAAGTATATGTGCGTCCTGTGACAGTAATCTGGTTTTCTTCCCGCTTTACATTCTTTGCTAAAACCGAAGGATATTCCCAAGCATCTTTGTCCACCTGTACCTTCTTCAAACCACTACTATCCCCTGTAACATAGGTAACGTCTACAATCTGACCACACGTCAACTGGTCTGCTACCATAGCCACCTTCTTCTTGCTATAAATAGTAGTAGCACCAGAATACGTATAATCTGCTACTTCTCCTGTGCTAATATCGCATAGTCCTATGGTCTGCTGTTTGGTATCCACCTGCTCTACAACGGCAACCATCGTTTCTTCCATCGTCTGTTGTTCTTTGGTGTTGATGGCTGGCGTATGATTACGCTTAGGACCGGTATTACAAGCTACCAAACCCAAGGTCAGCAAGCAGAACACAAACATATACTTGCTATACTTTCTCATATTGAAAACCTCGCTATGCTCTTTTGTCTTTTTCGGTTCAGCCAATTCCATCTTTTACCACTGAACTGAACCGTTACGCAATGCTAAAAACATGCGTTCATTATACTATATAACCCGTTAAAAGTCAAAAATTTCTCCCAATTTACCTATCAATTTTTGCCTTGCCAATTTTTGCTGTTGCAAACTTTGCAATTTTTCAATATTTTTCCCAGAAATCCAGCTTTTTTTTCGATTATAATAATGATTTGTAATTTTCCAAAATTTTTCCGGATAGCACAGTTTTATTTTCAAAATCTTTTTTTCTGCCTGGCTCAATGGTCGGATTTGATGATATCTAACCAATAGGGTTCGCAGCCACTTGCTATTCCATCCGCTTTTTTCCATTAATTTTCTTGCCAAATCATATAAATCCAAGACCTGTAACTGTAAATGGGTTTTCTCAAAATCCATGGTAGCCACACATTGTGGCAGCATAATCAAATTATGATAATTGTAACTGCCATGACAAAAAGTCTGTTCTTGAAATACCTTGTCGTATAATTCTGACATGTTTACCTGTTTCAACATATCTTCTGCATATTCCGCCTCTTGATAAAATTCTGAAAACAAAGACAAGAAAAATAATTCAAAGGCATTTCGCTGTTTCTTCTCCCGTATGTAAGTACGGACTCTCCGCAATTCCCGATTGTGTTTCACCAGGGTATCTTCTACCGTATCCGCCTGAAAGGGCAGGCTTTGCTCCAAACAGTTTTTCATACAGCTATGTAAATGTGCCAAATTTTCTGCTGCCAGCACCAAATGCTCCGGATTCTTTAAGTCACAATCTTCTCCACAAAACCAATGCTTCAATACATAAGGAGTTCCCATACAGTTCTCCGTCAACAATTTTCCCTCTTTATTCCGTTCGTAAAGGTCAATATATGGATTTCCCTGTTCCACAATCTTTTCCTTGATTTTTTGAATCGTTTCTGCCTTTTTGACCAGCCCCCTGTATTCCCGTAAAATACATTGTCCCTTGTTGGTATCAAACACATAGGCACCACGAACCCGATACATACTATGCACCTGTAAGTCATATTTTGCCATCACATCTTTTATTTTTTCGTCCATACAATCCCTCCATACTGTGCACAAGAAAATCCCCGTCCAGCCCCTGTCTGAACAGTTATTGTTACACTCTATTGTATGAAGAAAGCATAGATTTGATGATAAGAATGTGGGGATGTTACTAATTACTCCATATATGCAGAAAAATGTTTCTTGGCCTGTGCAAGCAGATACTCTTCTTCATTGCATTCCGGCTGTTCTAAGACCAACTGCAAGAGAAATTCCAAGATTTCTCCAATCTCTTTTCCTTTTGGAAAACCATTGGCAATCAGCGTACTTCCGTTTACCGCCAAAGTTTTCAGGCTGACACATTCTTTGTCCGAAAGAATTTCCCCATAAAGAGATTGACACGCCTGTAACTGCTTTCTTTTTTCCTCTCTTTTGTACATACTTTGGGCCATAAAATCCGCCTCTTGCACCATAAAGAGAAAAGGCATATAGTCTTCCCCAATTTTGTTCATCATTTTTCTCATATTTTTCTTTTGCCCATTGCACCGATAATCATGATACTCTATCAAATGGGTCACAAAATGCAGGGTACAATTATCAAAACGAAGACGTCGCAATATGGCTTTTACCATTTCTTTCCCCTTTTGCGCATGCCCATGAAAATGGGTGATTCCTTCTGCATCTATCGTTACGCAGTCCGGCTTGGCCACATCATGCAATAACATGGTCCAGCTCAGCATGGCATACATCTTCTTGTCCACTGCCTCCCGTTCTGCAATCTCATGCATTTGCGCGACACTCATAAGACAATGCCTTCCCACGTCATACATATGGTGCGGATGCACTTGTGCCGTTTCCACCATGGCATCAAACTCTGGCAATACCACTTTTGTAACCCCCAATTCTTTTGCCAGCAATAAACGTTCCGGATGCTTGGAGCAAAGCAACTTATCCAACTCCACCCGAATTCGCTCTGCACTAATTTGCTCTAAATTGCCAGCCAAGGCTTCAATTGCCTCCCGGGTCTTCGTCTCAATTTGAAAATCCAATTGCGCTGCAAAACGAACCGCACGCAAAATCCGCAAAGCATCTTCCTGAAAACGTTCCAGGGCATTTCCCACACATTGAATAATTCCCCGCTTCAAGTCTCCTGCTCCATCAAAAGCATCTACCAGACCTTCCGTTTCGTTATATGCCATGGCGTTGATTGTAAAGTCCCTGCGTTTCAAATCCTCCAACAAATCACTGGTAAAGGCCACTTCTTTGGGATGTCTGCCGTCTGTATATTCCCCATCTATACGATATGTTGTCACTTCAAAGCCCTCTTTATCCAACATAACGGTTACGGTACCGTGTTGCAGACCGGTATCTAAAGTCCGGGAAAATAAAACCTTCACTTCCTCCGGCTTTGCGGAAGTCGTAATATCCCAATCCTCCGGTTCCCGTCCCAATAAAGCATCTCTCACGCAACCGCCTACAGCATATGCTTCATATCCGCTTTTATGCAAACGTTCTAAGATATAGGACACCTTTTCCGGCAACTGAATTTGCATTGACTCACCATCCTTTCCTCACGTAAACAAAAGCTACTCTTCCCGCTCTTTCCACTCTGCGTACAACTGGGTCACAGTCTTTCGATAAATTGGATGCCATAAATACGGATTCAACTCTGTCAAAGGCTCCAAGACAAATCCACGATTTCCAATTTCCTTATGGGGAATCGTCAACTCTTCCGTATGCATACACAGAGAATCATAGAGCAAAATGTCCACATCTATGGTTCTTGGCCCCCAATGGATTTCCCGTTTACGGTGTAATTGTTGTTCAATTTTCCCGATTTCCTCCAACAATTCCTCCGGTGTCAGCAAAGTCTCCAATTCCATAGCAGAATTGAGAAAATCCTCCTGTTCCAAATACCCTACTGGCGCTGTTTGCCGAAAAGAAGCCACCTTTTCCCTTCTGCACTTAGGGTGCTGTACAAAATAGTCTATAGCTTCCCGTAACTGCTTTTCCTTATCTCCCATGTTAGAACCCAGCCCCAAATAGACGGTATGCCACTTTCTGGAGACACGAACCCCCACTGTTTCCAGCGGAAGTGCCACCGGTGCCCAAGGCTTCTTCACCTCTATATCAATCTGCTCCAACTTGGGAAAAGCCAATAAAATACCTTCCGCCAATTGCTCCGCAACAGTCTCAATCAGCAAAAAGGTATGGGCAGACATAAATTCTGCAATCCATTGACAAACACTTCCGTAATTCACAGATTGCTCTAAATCATCTGTCAAACCTGCCTTTCTGGTATTCATATACAAGGTAGCAGATACCAGAAATTTCTGTCCCAGTACCTGCTCTTCCGGAAATACTCCATGTTTTGCAAAACATTCTAACTTATCAATAAAAATCTGATCTAACATATCCTGTTCTTTGCCTTTCTGATTACATCTGTCATCTGCAATGCCCTGACATTTCCCAAGACATTGTGTACACGGAAAATGTGACAACCATACATACGACCAATCACGTTCAAAGCAATGGTTGCTTCTTCCCGCTCCTCCATTGCCAAATTCAAGGATTTTCCAATGATAGACTTTCTGGATATTCCCAATAAAATCGGCAAATCAAACTTTTGTAAACGATCCACAAAAGCCACACCATCTACATTCATTTCCAAGGTTTTAGCAAAACCAATTCCCGGATCTAAAATCAATTGGTCCCGTTCTATCCCTGCATCCAATGCAGTCTGTATACATTTTTGTAAATCCGCTTCTAACAAGTCTAAATACGTCTCCAAAGGATAACCTCCCTGGGAAAATGTTGGAATCTCCTTGCGATTATGCATCAGACAAACCGGTTTGTGATGCTTGGCAACCACAGATGCAATGGTATCATCATACTGCAATCCCCAAATATCATTGAGTAAATCTGCACCTGCACCCAGGGCTGCATCTGCCACTTTTGACTTGTAGGTATCTATAGATAAAGGTACCTCAAAGCGGGCCTTCAAGGCTTCAATCACTGGCAACACCCGATCCATTTCCTCCTGCGCAGAAATCTGGGTATATCCCGGTCTGGTGGATTCTCCACCCACATCAATGATTCCCGCACCTTCCTGTATCATTTGCGCCGCATGATCAATCGCCTTATCCAAGGTATTAAACTGACTGCCATCAGAAAAAGAATCCGGTGTCACGTTCAAAATTCCCATCACCACTGCTGGTCCCTGTTTCCAGTCAAATACTTTATTACCAATTTTCAAACTGTGCATTTTTCTTCCTCCAAAATTCAAATAATGTTCTCTCGAAGTCTTTTTATACAAAAATTTTGAGATAGATTTTTCTTGGATAACGACATTCCCGCAGTGCGTACACGGTGTGTACGACGAGGAAATGGAGAAAATTCAAGGAAAATATAGCCGAAATTATGGTATAAAGGAGATTCCGAGAGAACATAAATATATAGTAAATCCACATGTCAGCATTCTTGCACCACAATCTATGAAAGTGAGGTTACTTTAATCTCCTGCGAGACATACACGCAAAACGCAAAACAGCGGTTTGGTGCTGTACGAACCACGCAACAGGTGCATGGTTCTGATTATAAATACTTTTAAATTACAACACTTTTATTTTTTTTACTTTCCGGCCATTTACACGTATCCGAAGCCTTACAGCAAAAACAATTTCTCGATAATTTATCCGCACGATATAAATATTCTCCTAAAAGCTGGTCCTGATTCTCTCCGCGATGCATGGCAATGGCATCCAATATTTCGCTCATTTCCCCTTGGGTATAGCCATATTTTTGCAAGATACCCTCTGCAATGCGGACACTCGCCTGATGATGCGGTTCCTGGGTTTCATATTGGGCTACCCTGCCAATATCATGGAGTAAGGCAGTTGCGTAAATCACGTCCTGTTCCAGACCACTTGCTTCCTCCAAGGAAAATATATACATCATACGCGCCACGTCTAAGGCATGGGTCAGGTCATGACAACAGTAAATGCGATCCGCCTCATATTCTTCTAGTTTCGCAAGCAGCCCTTGATAATCTTCATCCTGTAAAATATTGTGGTATCGCTCCATTGTCATCCATCCTCTCTATGCCAACTAAAGAATTCTCTTTGATTAATATGCCTTGCCCCAGTATACCAACTTCTTAGCAGGCTTACCGCAACATACACAAACATCAGATACCTGCTCCTGTTCAAATGGCATACAGCGGGAAGTCACTGCCAAATCTTCTTTGATTTTATTTTCGCAAGCCTCATCTCCGCACCACATAGCCTTGATAAATCCAGGTTTATTTTCTGCAATATCCTTAAATTCATCGTAATTGGTTGCAACATAAGTATGGGCATCTCTATGGGCTCTTGCACGTTCCAACATATCATGATGCATTTGATCTAAGATTTCACCCATCTTGGTTTCCAATTCCTCAAATGCCACTGTAATCTTTTCTCTGGTATCTCTACGTACCACAACACATTTGCCTGCCTCAATATCCTTTGGACCTACTTCCACACGTACCGGAATACCACGCATTTCCTGTTCACTGTACTTCCAACCAGGATTCTTATCGCTGTCATCCACTTTAACAGAGAACTGTTTTGCAAGGATTTGACGCAACTCTTCTGCCTTTTCCAATACCCCTTCCTTCTTCTGCATAATTGGAATAATCATAATTTGTGTAGGGGCAATTCTTGGTGGCAATACCAAACCGGAATTATCTCCATGCACCATAATCATGGCACCGATAATACGTGTTGTCATACCCCAGGAAGTCTGATGTGCATATTGTAATTTATTGTTCTGATCTGTATATTGAATGTCAAAGGCCTTGGCAAATCCATCTCCAAAGTTATGAGAGGTACCGGACTGCAATGCCTTTCCATCATGCATCAAGGCTTCGATGGTATAAGTTGCTTCCGCTCCTGCAAATTTTTCCTTGTCGGTCTTTCTTCCCTTAATCATAGGAATGGCCAATACATTTTCACAGAAATCTGCATACACATTTAACATTTGCTCTGTTCTTGCGCTGGCTTCTTCTGCAGTAGCATGGGCTGTGTGTCCCTCCTGCCATAAAAATTCCATCGTACGAAGAAATGGTCTTGTGGTCTTTTCCCAACGTACCACTGAACACCATTGGTTATACAATTTTGGTAAATCACGATAGGATTGTACCACATGAGAATAATGTTCACAGAACAAAGTCTCAGAAGTAGGACGTACAGCCAATTTTTCCTGTAATGGATCCAAACCACCCTGTGTAACCCATGCTACTTCCGGTGCAAATCCTTCTACATGGTCTGCTTCTTTTTGCAATAAACTCTCTGGAATAAACATTGGCATATATACATTTTCTACACCTGTTTCTTTGAATTTCGCGTCCAATTTCTTTTGAATATTTTCCCAGATTGCATAACCTGCCGGTCTAAAAATGGTACAACCACGCACGCTGGAATAATCCACCAACTCTGCCTTCTTTACCACATCCGTATACCATTGTGCAAAATTCTCCTCCATAGAAGTAATTGCCTCTACTAATTTCTTTTCCTTTGCCATAATCTATTCTCCTTTTTCTATTCTACTAACCATACTACAGATACCATAATGAACAAAGAGTTTTGCTTGCAAAACTCTAGCGCGACCGCGGATTGCGCAGCAATTAACTCCATCTCCGCGGTCTGCGCATCCTCGCGGAGCGTTTTTTATGTAATAGGAAATTGCATCGCAATTTCCTATTACATAATAAAAGTGAATTGCTCTGCAGCTTTGCTACTCTCGCAATTCCAGAATTGCATGCAAGCATGCATTCTGTTGACTACGGAAAACACTTTAAAAGTAAAGCACCGCTGAAATCACTCCCCAAGGGACCAAATGACTTCGGCGGTGCCACCCTATTTAAACTAAGCATATGCCTAGCTTCACTCTCTTATCTTTATCGCAGATCTACGGTATGCTTTCACATACTGCTCCAAGGTAGGTTCCCTATGGGTTCCAAAGATGCTCTCAGCTTCGCATCTCTCTCTGTCATGTACACCATACGTACTATTCCTTATCTTCACATTTACTATTATGTTTGTAATAACCGAACTTGCAAACAAAGAATCTTGCTTACAAAAAACAGCCAACCACCTTAGTGTACTTGAAATTCTCTTTTTTGTCAAGAATGCGGAAATTCCCTTCATTGAGAAAATGAGAAAATCCCCTGGCATTGTTGCAATCAGAAAGTTTCTTGGATTTGTTCTCGACACAACTGCTCTAACGTATCCATATCCAAATCTACAATGCAGGCTTCCATCTTTTTACAGGTTTCCTGATAGGTAACATCACTGGCAAAAGGCTGTAAACTTTTTTGCAAATCTTCCAAAGCCAACAAATCATAATCTTGTGCACTGGTTATCAATTGCTGACACAATTGACTCCAATTTTTCTTTATGCTTTCCTGATTTGTTTCTCCAGCGTCTGCCGATTTTTCACTTTCTGTCACGCCTAATGTCTGTACACTTTCTACCCCTGACTGGGTATTTGCACCTGACGACGTGCCTTCCACCGCAACTGGTTGACCTGCAGGCTCTTTCGCAGGATGCGTCGCAATCTCTGCTGCCGTTCCTGTTTCCTCAGTCTTACCTGCGGTTACCTGTACCGGCTCAATCAAATCTTCCGGCAACCATTTTTTCAAAACCTCCAGCATATCCGGCATCAAAATCGGTTTCCCTACAAAATCCTGCATGCCAGCCTGCAAAAACAACTCTTTCATACCTACAATCACATTGGCAGTCAGGGCAATAATTGGCACAGCCTGGTTGTACGCTTCCTCCAATTGCCGAATCCGCTGAGTCGTTTCTACGCCGTCTAATTCTGGCATCATATGATCCATAAAAATCAAATCATACTGCTTATTCCTTACCATCTGAATTGCCTTCCAACCATTATCGGCAGTATCAATCTGCATTTGTAAAGGTTGTAATAAGCCCACTGCAACTTTCCGGTTCATCTCATTATCGTCCACCAACAAAATCTTAGCTCTTGGAGCAACAAATTTAGAAATTTCTTTTACATTTTTCTCGACCTTATCATGCTGTAAGGCATGAATAAAACTCAAGCTGTAAATTGGTAACTTTAACACGTCCGCATCCTTTTGCACCGTAAAATCCTTTACCGGATTATGCACCAAAATCAATTTGGTTTCCGTTCCAATTATACTCCGAATTTCTTGATAATACTGCCTTTCCGCAAAACAAATATCCACAGTAACAAAATTTTGGCATAAATCCTCCCAAGAAACATACACCATACCATATTGCCTTACCATCTTAGAAAAATATCTGGCAATATAAGCATTTTCCAACTTTGCTGTCACCACCTTGTTGCGATACATTTTCGGTAATGCTGCCATCACTTCTCTATGTTTCTGCACCTTCTGCTGTTTGATTACAAAGGAAAAACGACTGCCTTCTCCATAAGTACTGTCTACCGAAATACTGCCTCCCATCAATTCAACCAATTGTCGTACAATAAACAAACCAAGACCCGTTCCTTCTTTTACGTTATTTTTAAGCATATCTACTCGCTGAAAGGCTTGGAATAATTCTTTTTTATCCTCCTCTTTGATCCCCATACCGGAGTCTTCAATCTCAAATCGTAACAGAACTGCATCGTCTTCCTCCTGCTCAACCTTGACCTGCAATTTCACAAATCCTGCTTCTGTATATTTGATTGCATTGTTGACCAAATTAATAATCATTTGACGCAGACGAACAGAATCACCAATCAACTGCTTTGGCAGTTCCAAATCCACATCAAACAATAATGCAATATTTTTCTCACCGATTCGCGTCATAAACATCATGCCCAAATCGTTAAATAACTCCTTGGTTTCATACTCCTGTTCCACCAACTGAAATTTTCCAGACTCCAATTTTGAAAAATCTAAAATATCATTGATTATATTCAGCAAAATCTTTCCCGAACTCTGAATATTTTCCAAATAGGAGGTTTGCAATTCATTAAAGGTATCCCGCAACAAGATTTCCGTCATACCCACAATGGCATTCATAGGGGTACGAATCTCATGGGATAAATTGGATACAAACATGGATTTTGCATAATTGGCTGACTCCGCTTTTTCTTTCAATTCTTTCATAATTTCTGCCTGTTGCACCACTTCAGTGATATCCGCCAACATGAAAATATATCTTGCTTCCTGTCCGCTATCAGACATAGGGGATAAATAGGCCTCGTAAGAACGATTACCCAAGTTAATCTGTGTCTTTTCCTGCTGTAACATACTTTGGAACTCTAATGACTGCAATTCTTTCAAATCCCAATTTTTCTTCATGGTGTCCGCGTATACATTGGTGTAAATAGGTTTAAAATTGTCATCTAAGAGCCAAATTCCCTGCTGCACATTTTGAAAGACATAATCCTTCACATCCTGCACCACGTCAAATAAACCGAAAAAAATTACCGCTAGGCTTGTGCATAACACAGCAGAGCAAATGCTCAAAGGAACCATATCTAACCCTTTGAAATATCCCAACATTTGAAGAGACAAAACCCCCAACGGCATAACAGAAGCCAATCCCATGGTAAAATACGACTTGTATAAAGGGTGCATACGCCCTACTTTTCTCCAATTGTAAAAACAAATAAGAATATATAATAGCATTTCCATACATAAAAATGCCATGTAGAAATAATAAAATGGCGCTCTAACTATATGAAAATAACTCACTCCATTTTCTACATAGAAAGAAAAAGATTTATAATACAAATGATGATGCTCCAAGGTCATAATCATTACACAGGCAATTACATTCACAAAATAAAAAATCATAAAAATCCATTTGCGAATCTGCATACCACTATAGCGCACGATAAATACCAAGGCAGAAAAATTCACAAAGCACTTGCCTAAATATTCCATTTTTAGTGCCAATAATAATTCTCGACTATCCTGTGCCACGATGCCAAAACATTTACCGGTCAATGCAGTAATACAACATAAGACCGACATCAACAAAAAAGAACGAAACTCTCCTTTTCTTTTTTGCATCAACACATAGGATAAAAACACCGTACACGCCAATCCAAATACGTGGGCACCAAGCCATAGGTCATCAAAATGC
>JAFORL010000008.1 GCA_017393285.1 Lachnospiraceae bacterium | reverse complement strand
TCATCGCTATACTCAAATATACTACGCTTTTTATTTTTTTCGATCTTAATCTTTTTGTGTCTTTTCTTTTTTTCATGCAATTCTTGTTTCAGATAAGACTTCTGTGGTTCCACTTTCTCTTCCTGCTGTGCCACTTCTTCCACTGTATCTGCCTGTTCCGACTCCACCTGCTCCTGTAGTTCCACTTCTTCCGCTGTGTCTGCCTGTTCCGACTCCACCTGCTCCTGTGGTTCCACTTCTTCTACTGTGTCTGCCTGTTCTGGCTCCACCTGCTCCTGTGGTTCTGCTTCTTCCACTGTGTCTGTCTGTTCTGGCTCCACTTGCTCCTGTGGTTCCACTTCTTCCACTGTGTCTGTCTGTTCTGGCTCCACTTGTTCCTGTGGTTCCACTTCTTCCACTGTATTTGTCCTTCCCTTTTGTTTCTCTTTTCTTAAAGCTTCTTGTTCTTTTCTTAATTCTTCCTGTTCTTTTCTCTTTTGTTCTCTCAATCTTTTTTGTTCTTCACGGGTATATTTTAAATTTTGCACTGGCGCAGTCTCATCAAAATAACGCTCAGAACTCAACTTCAAAAAGAGGTATCTGGCATTCACCACAGTCTCTCTTTGATCCTGATTGATAAAATTCGCATTCTTCTCATAATACTCCGTAATAAACTTATCTACAAATTTACTCTGCTTTTGCTCCAACAAAGAAAAAGACAACAAAATAGAAAGTACCGCATCAAAAAAATAGCTGGAAAAAAAAGATTCTTCCTTTCCATCTCGCACGCCACATAGTTGCAACACAATAGGCGGTGTCCGCAACATTCTCTGTACCTGAAGCAAGGTATCATTGGATAACTCTCCTTCATCCGGTAAAGAAAATGGATTGGTATCCGTCGTTTCCATCATGAATCTTCTCTGTACTAACCCATTATTTCCACAATATACAGCCAAATGCATCATCATACTGTGCAAATATAAATCTAATATTTCATATATACTCTTATGTAAATACTTTTCAGGTTCCTGCCAATAACCTTCGCCGTCCAAAACAGCACAAAAACGTACTAATTTTTCATAATTTTCTTTTGCCACTTCTAATAATTTTTTATTTGTAAATTTTGGTTGTATCATACCTCAATCCCCTAACTATTACCCTGAACAAAAATTTTCAATTTACACGAACAACAACTCCAAATTTTATTATAAATGTTTTTTCCCAAAATAACAAGAAAAAATTGGAAACAGACCCACCTCACTGTTAGGATAACTCTACCTATTAAAAAGTTTTTTTTGTTGCAAATTTTTCTTAGCTGTCGTATAATTTTAAGATGTGTTAACTTCATATTTCGACATTTTTTATGTAGGGTGGTGACTAGGAAACAGTCAGATCCATTCACTTTTATACTTTAAAAGTATTGTCAGTAGATAGCTTCTGCAAACTCGCTTGCTAAGAAGCTAATCTACTTGACAATCTATCCGTATGAGCAAGTAGCTCCGTTAGGAGCGAATTGCGAATACGGACAGCTGTGACAACAGCTGCTTTTAAAGTAAACAGACATGACTGCTCCGCAGTCATGTTGGTTTACTTAGTAATGTCTTTGAAACAGGCATGCAGGTTTTCTATATTGAAGTTTTCACACGCATAAAAGATAGTTTCTTAATCGATTACATCGGACTACCGCTTTCAAGACATATTGTAGCAGAAGCATCCTAATCTATATAATCCGATGGGGAGCTATTTTATTTTCAAAGGAGGATAGGCCTTTTGCCGAAATATTATGACTAATACAAAAAATACTCTAGGAATCGATATTGGTTCTACCACAGTAAAAGTTGCTGTCCTAGATAGTGCAAATAACATTTTATTTTCTGACTATCGCAGACATTATGCGAACATTCAGGAAACTTTAGCAACAATCATAGATGATGCCACAAATAAATTAGGTGATATGGAGGTTGCACCGGTCATTACCGGTTCCGGTGGATTGTCCCTTTCTACCCACTTAGCAATTCCATTTGTACAGGAAGTAGTTGCTGTAGCTACTGCCCTGAAGGATTATGCACCCCAGACGGATGTTGCAATCGAATTGGGTGGTGAAGATGCAAAAATCATATATTTTACAGGTGGAATCGACCAAAGAATGAACGGTATTTGTGCCGGTGGTACAGGTTCTTTTATTGACCAAATGGCAACCTTGCTCAAAACCGACGCAGAAGGTCTCAATAATTATGCAAAAGAATACAAAGCCATCTATCCCATTGCGGCTCGTTGCGGGGTATTTGCAAAAACCGATATTCAACCTTTAATTAACGAAGGTGCAACCAAGCAAGACTTATCTGCCTCTATTTTTCAAGCTGTAGTGAATCAGACCATCAGTGGATTGGCCTGCGGAAAGCCAATTCGTGGAAATGTTGCCTTTTTAGGTGGTCCTCTACATTTTTTAACAGAATTAAAGCAGGCATTTATTCGCACTTTAAAATTGACACCAGAACAAATCATTGCGCCTAATCACTCACATTTATTTGCAGCAGTCGGTTCCGCATTAAACGCTGATTTTTCTGTTACCACCAGTCTATCCAGCCTATCTCAAAAATTGACCCAGGGTATCACTTTGGAATTTGAAGTAGCACGTATGGAGCCATTATTCTCATCGGTGGAAGAATATGAAGCCTTTTCCAAACGTCATGACTCCCATAAGGTCATTCGTCAGGAGCTGGCTTCCTATGAAGGCAATTGTTTCTTAGGAATCGATGCTGGTTCCACCACCACAAAAGTTGCCTTGGTGGCAGATAATGGTGCATTACTTTATTCTTTTTATAGTAGCAACAACGGTAGTCCGTTAAAGACGACAGCCAAGGCCTTAAAGGAAATTTATGAATTACTACCTGATAGTGCCCGCATTGTTCGTGCCTGCTCTACCGGTTACGGAGAAGCCTTAATTAAAGAAGCCTTCTTATTAGATGAAGGGGAAGTAGAAACCATTGCGCATTATCATGCTGCTGCCTTCTTCTCCCCAGATGTTGACTGTATATTAGATATCGGTGGACAGGATATGAAATGCATGAAAATCAAAGACGGTACCATTGACAGTGTACAATTAAATGAGGCCTGCTCCTCCGGATGTGGTTCTTTCATAGAAACCTTTGCAAAATCTTTACAATACAGTGTGGAAGACTTTGCAAAAGTTGCCTTATTTGCAAAAAATCCGATTGATTTGGGTTCCAGATGTACCGTTTTCATGAATTCCAAAGTAAAGCAGGCACAAAAAGAAGGTGCTGGTGTAGATGATATTTCTGCCGGACTTGCTTATTCTGTCATCAAAAATGCTTTATTAAAAGTAATCAAGATTACCGATCCAAAGGATTTGGGAAAAAAAATCGTAGTACAAGGTGGAACCTTCTATAATGATGCTGTCCTTCGCAGTTTTGAAATCATTTCCGGCTGTGAAGCAGTCAGACCGGACATTTCCGGTATTATGGGCGCATTTGGTGCAGCTTTGATTGCCAGAGAGCATTTTGATGGGGAGACGGATACCACCATGCTTTCTATCGATAAAATCAACCACCTCGAATTTGAAACGACGTTAGCCAGATGTAAAGGTTGTACCAATAATTGTCTTCTCACCATTAACAAATTCTCTGGTGGTCGACAATTTATCACAGGTAACCGTTGTGAACGAGGGATTGGAAAAGCCAAGAAAAAAGATGGCGTACCAAACCTATTTGCCTACAAATTGAAACGAATCTTCCAATATGAACCTTTACAAACCCAGGATGCAGTTCGTGGTAAAGTGGGTATTCCTCGTGTTTTAAATATGTACGAGAATTATCCATTTTGGCATACCTTCTTCACAAAATTAGGCTATCAGGTAGTATTGTCTCCTGAATCCAATCGTAAACTGTACGAACTAGGCATTGAGTCCATTCCGAGTGAATCCGAATGTTATCCTGCCAAATTGGTACACGGACATATTAGCTGGTTGATTAAGCAAGGTTTGGATTATATTTTCTATCCATGTGTATTTTATGAACACAAAGAAGAGGAAGGGGCAACCAATCACTATAACTGCCCAATGGTAACCTCATACGGCGAAAATATCAAAAATAACGTGGAAGAATTGCGAGACAAAAATATCACTTATCAAAATCCGTTTATGTCTTTTGAAAGTGAAGCCATCGTTGCCAAACGACTATGCAATTATTTTGCCACTGAAAATAATATTCCAGAGGCAGAAACCCAGGCTGCTGTCCATGCAGCATGGTTAGAGATGGAGCAAGCCAAGAAAGATATGCAGGCAAAAGGGGAAGAGGTACTGGCATACTTAGAAGAAACCGGCAAAAATGGTATTGTTCTTGCAGGACGTCCTTATCACTGTGATCCTGAGATCAACCATGGTCTGCCAGAATTGATTGCCAGCTATGATGTGGCAGTATTGACAGAGGATAGTATCTCCCATTTAGGCAAAACAGATCGCCCTACGATTTCCGTAGACCAATGGGCATACCACTCCCGTTTGTACGCTGCAGCCTCCTATGTGCGCACCAATCCTCACTTGAATCTGATTCAGCTCAATTCCTTCGGTTGTGGTTTGGATGCCGTTACAACAGATCAGGTCAGCGACATTTTAACCAAATCCGGAAAGATTTATACAGTACTAAAAATTGATGAAGTAAATAACTTGGGAGCAGCTCGTATCCGTATACGTTCTCTGCTATCTGCAGTAAAAGAAAGAAATCAGATTGCACAACCACAAATCGTAGATAGCGCCCATCATCGTGTCCTATTTACCAAGGAAATGAAGAAAAAATATACTATATTAGCACCGCAAATGTCGCCAATTCATTTTAATATGCTAATGGCAGCCTTTGCGTCCGCTGGTTATAACATCGAATTACTTCCAAGTGCAAAATCTTCCATTGATTACGGCTTAAAGTATGTAAATAACGATGCTTGTTACCCTTCTTTATTGGTCGTAGGACAATTTATGGAAGCCTTGGATTCAGGAAAATACGATTTGGATCGTGTTGCCTTGGTTATCACCCAGACCGGTGGTGGCTGTCGTGCTTCTAACTACATTGGCTTTATTCGAAGAGCTTTGCAAAAAGCAGGCTACGGACAAATTCCGGTTATCTCCCTCAGTGCAGGCGTAGAGAGCAATCCTGGTTTCAATGTTACCTTATCTACTGCCAGCAAAGCCTTCCAAGCATTGATCTACGGAGATTTGTTTATGCGCGTATTATATAAGGTACGTCCTTACGAAAGAGAGAAAGGCAGCGCCAATGCACTCTTCAAAAAATGGGAACAAACCTGTATTGCCGATATCAAAGCCGGTGGAAAACATTTTAAGAAAAACATTTACAATATTGTAAAGGATTTTGATACCCTGCCAATTCTAGCTGCCCAAAAACCAAGAGTAGGTATTGTAGGTGAAATATTAGTCAAATTCCACCCTACCGCCAATAACCATTTAGTAGAATTGCTGGAAGCAGAAGGGGCAGAGGCAGTTTGTCCAGATTTGGTTGACTTCCTCTTATACAGTTGTTATAACAGCAATCCAAGCGTGGAATACTTTGGAAAGAGCAAAAAGAAGGCATTTGTCAACAATGCTATCATTCAGATCATCGAATGGTATCGTAGACATGCAAGAAAAGCACTAGAACAAAGTCAGCGTTTTGAACCAATGCAGCATATCGAGAATTTAGCAAAATATGCAGAACCTTTTGTATCTACCGGTAACATGACCGGTGAAGGCTGGTTTTTAACCGGAGAAATGGTAGAATTGATTCATGCCGGTGTGGGTAACATTGTATGTGCCCAGCCTTTTGGTTGTTTGCCAAACCACGTGGTTGGAAAAGGTGTCATAAAAGAATTGCGCCGTTCCTTCCCGAACGCAAACATAGTAGCAGTAGACTACGATCCAGGTGCCAGTGAAGTAAACCAGCTCAATCGTATCAAATTGATGTTGGCAACTGCAAATAAAAATATCCCTTCCAATATTAAGGAGAATTAAGCACTTTTAAAGGAAGCGGACATAACTGCTTCGCAGACACCAATATATAGGAAAGTGAAATAGGGCTGTCGCACCAAGAAAACAATACACATCCTATCTTATAGAACGATAGGATGTAATGTATTCTTCGTGTGACAGCCCCATTTTTTAACCATCCGGCTTATATTTTATGTGCAATAGCAGGAACGAGCTTCGCTTTTTTTAATACTTTCTTCATGGCAGCACGTTCCTCTTCCATTTTTAAATTTCGATAGCAATTTAGTTTTCCGTAATCCACCAAATCTTGCAAAATACTGGAAACCTTTCTCTCTTCCACTTCCTCTAAGATAGATAAAGCCTCCGTAAAGGCATGATTTGCATTTTTTTCATAAGCATAAAGCACCAATATATTGCTGGTTATACCCGAAGCCGTATGACTATATTTCTGAAACAGGTTACGCTCCTGCTCAACCAAAGCAAGCCCTTCTTCTTTCTGCTCATTCAAAAAATATGCCATGCTCTTATATACATAGTATAAAACCCGATTCACCTCCGGTTGTCCCGGTAAAGCCACCTGTTCCAACCAACTATGTACCGCTGCATAATCTCCGGCATAAAGCTTCGCTGCAGCAATATTAATGGCAATCAAATCCTTCTGCTGTCTTCCATCTACTTGTGATAAAAGTTTTTGCATTTCCTCACTATAAGCCAGCGGATCCTTGTCCTCATAAAGCAAATGATTCGGCTGTGAAAGCAATTTTTGCAATCGATAGATGGTAATCATCTTTCCAATTACCCACAAAACCAAGATTGCCAAAGCAATCCCCACTTGAAGCACCATGGCTTGTGACTTAGGTAACATACTGTTCAAAATCCAAAACAAACCTACCACGATACTAAGTAAAAGAAGAATTCCTAATATTTTCTTACTCTTCATCTTCTCATATCCTCCCATTGATCCAAATATCCTCTCAGTGTCTTTTTATCCTGGAAAAATTTAGTTAAGATTCTGGTCTGAAGGCAATATCTTCTCTTTGTCAGTGCCCAGAATACTTCCACCACCAACTACATAATCATCCTTATAAAATACCACTGCCTGTCCCGGCGTAATGGCTCTTTGTGGCGCATCGAAACGACATTCCAAAAGGTCTTCCCCGATTTTTTTGATATGGGCAACTGCCCCCTCGTGACTATATCTGATTTTGGCAGTCACTGTCATTTCCCCTTCCAAATCAGCGATTGCCATAAAATTCAACTGATTTGCATAGAGGACCTCTTGAAATACATCAGAATTGTCCCCAATCACCACTTCATTGGTCTCCGGACGAATTTCCACCACAAAAACTGGTCTTCCCAAAGATAACTGCAAGCCCTTTCTCTGACCAACGGTATAATTGGTAATACCCTTGTGGGTTCCCAATACATTCCCCGCTAAGTCCACAAAATTTCCTGGTTTAATCTCCTGATTTGCATTTTCATGAATAAATTTGGCATAATCATTATCCGGAATAAAACAAATATCCTGACTATCCGGCTTATTGGCCACCAAAAGACCAATATCCTCGGCTATTTTTCTAATCTGCTCTTTCGTATAAGCCCCCACCGGCATTAAGGTATGGGACAATTGTTCTTGGGTCAAATTGTATAAAGCATAGGTTTGATCCTTTTTGGCTGTAACGGAATTCTTAATGACATACCTGCCATTTTCCAGCTGCTCAATCCGGGCATAATGTCCCGTAGCAATATAATCCGCTCCAATTTCCAAAGCTCTGTGTAACAAGGCTTCCCACTTCACATAGCGATTACAGGCAATACAAGGATTTGGAGTTCTGCCCTGCAAATATTCTGCCAAGAAATAATCCATAACTTGCGCTTTAAATTCGTCACGAAAATTCATAACATAATAAGGGATGCCAAGAGAGTTTGCGACTCTCCGAGCATCCTCCACTGCAGACAAACCACAACAGCCTCCATTTTCTTCCATGGACTGTTCCGATTCTTCTTGCCATATTTGCATGGTCACGCCAATCACATCATATCCGGCTTCTTTTAGCAAATAGGCAGTCACAGAAGAATCTACACCTCCGGACATACCCACTACTACTTTTTTCTTTGTATGACTCATGATTAATACTCCTCTGCCTCTTCTTCTTCACCTTCATGAATATCCTGCTTTGGCTTTTTTAACCCTTCAATCTGTATTCCATTTTTCTCAGCATAATCCCAAAGTGCAGCATGAATCGCCTCTTCTGCAAGCAAAGAACAATGCACCTTGACTGGTGGCAAACCATCTAAGGCTTCCATAACTGCCTTATTGGTTACCTGTAAGGCTTCCTGAATGTTTTTACCCTTTACCAACTCCGTTGCCATACTACTGGTTGCAACCGCAGCACCACAGCCAAAAGTCTTAAACTTGCAATCTTTGATTACACCAGCGTCATCAATATCCAAATAAATACGCATAATATCTCCACACTTTGCATTTCCAACAGTACCAACACCACTGGCATTTTCTATCTCGCCAACATTTCTTGGATTATTAAAATGATCCATAACTTTTTCGCTATACATGTATATTCCTCCTAATATCTACTATGAAAAGTATCGCCAGCAAACCTAACGATTTATTGTGGATTCTTTTTTACAAAATCTTCATACAATGGAGACATACTTCTCAATTTTGTCACAATCTCTTTCAATTGGTTTGCAACAAAATCCATATCTTCTTTTGTATTTTCTTCACCCAAAGTCAAACGGAGAGAACCATGGGCAATCTCATGTGGCAAACCGATTGCCAACAATACATGGGAAGGATCCAAAGAACCTGATGTACAAGCCGAACCACTGGAAGCGCAAATGCCCTTCATATCTAACATAATGAGCAAAGACTCGCCTTCAATAAAACGAAAACTTAAATTAATGTTATTTGGCAAACGTTTTGTCTGATCTCCATTCAAACGTACATATGGAATCTCATTCATAATACGTTGAATAAAATAATCTCTCAACTCTGTTTCCTTCTTGGTACGTTCCTCTAAAGTTGCCACAGCAATTTCTGCTGCCTTACCAAATCCCACAATACCAGGTACATTCTCTGTTCCGGCACGTCTTTTTCTTTCCTGTGCACCACCATGCACGAAAGAACGAATCTTAACGCCACGACGAATATATAAAAATCCAATTCCCTTTGGACCACCAAGTTTGTGTCCACTTGCACTCAACATATCAATATGCATATCTTCCACATCAATTGCCACATTACCGTATGCCTGTACTGCATCTGTGTGGAACAATACATCATGCTTCTTGGCAATCTCACCAATCTCCTTAATTGGTTGAATGGAACCAATCTCATTGTTGGCAAACATAACAGAAATCAAAATGGTAGTTGGACGAATGGCTGCCTCTAACTCATCTAATTTAACAATACCATTCTCATCCACGTCTAGATAAGTGATTTCATAACCATGTTCTTCCAAGTATTGGCAAGTGTGCAAAATGGCATGATGCTCAATCTTTGTTGTAATAATATGATTTCCTTTATCCTTGTAAGCATCTGCTGTTGCCTTCAATGCCCAGTTATCTGACTCTGAACCACCTGCTGTAAAATAAATATTGCTATCTGCTGTATTTAAACTTTTTGCAATGATATCTCTCGCTTCACTGATTGCAGCTTTGTT
>JAFORL010000069.1 GCA_017393285.1 Lachnospiraceae bacterium | reverse complement strand
CTTTAATCGTATTGCATAAGAACATCCGTTATGCTCGCATGTTTTATAAAGAGTAGGGGAAGCAAAACCACTATCACCGCGTAAGTATGTTTTAATGTTTCTGTCTAGAAACTCTTGTAAAAGCGGTTTCATAAACTTATCAGCGTCTTTACTGCAATAATGAGTTCCGTCACGAAGTTCTGCTTTTAATAAGTCACCAGTTAGACCATCATAGCAAAGCAATGGATGATATCCATGAGCCTGATAGTGATAATTAAAGCCTTCACCTTCTTGATGTCCGTAGGTATCAAAAAGTGTACTATCCAAATCTAATAGCATGTGTTCAGGACGCTTTATTGCATATACAATATCGCGTAGGCATTTATCGATATCGTCAAACTGAGAAAGTGTATCTTCATCCATGCGATGAAAGAATCTAGATAATGTAGGCTGTGAAGCAAGCGAACTTTTATTGAGAATGGCATTGAAAACTGGATCAATAGTTAACTCGTCAGCACAGTCATCTTCGAAATAAGCGGCAATAATTTGATAAATCATCTGCATTAGATTTTCGTCGTCT
The DNA here is from genome assembly GCA_017393285.1 of Lachnospiraceae bacterium. Taxonomy (GTDB): domain Bacteria; phylum Bacillota; class Clostridia; order Lachnospirales; family Lachnospiraceae; genus CAG-411. Next base: position 21,587 of record JAFORL010000069.1, on the reverse strand, counting down.
TTGTGAAAGCGAACAGCTTTATCAGTGGTTTTGAATTTATTTTTTACGAGCTTGATAAACCCAAGCTTCGCAGCGAATTCTTTGATAAGAAGAAGACCTGCATCGGAGGATAAATCGCCTCCGTCAAAATTTATTTTAATTTTTTTGTTGCTTTCTAGCGCTAAGGTGTTTAAACTGTTCATAAAGGGCTCCTTTGTGTTTATTGATTAAGCTTCGACACCTTAATTTTATCACGAATGGATGCTCTTTTTCTATTCATTTGTTGGGTGAAAGCACTATTAGATTAAAACTCAGTAACTATGTGGCTTTAGCCACATTCATCGCACAGCGATGAATAATTCAGGATAAATTTGATTGGTTTCATCGTATACTTTCATGGCAGTTCCAGGCCATGCTGTCATTTTGTCAGGTTCTGAATTCCAAGCATAGCAGAAAATTTGTTGCCAGTTGTCTGTGTTTTTGAAGTAAACACAACTGCCAGTGTTTTGCTCTTCTTTTGTGAAGGTTGCGGTAATAGTTTCTTGGTTACCTTTGTTGCCGGTTCCTGTTACCGTAATGGTAATGCTTTCACCTTCCTCCATACTGTCACCAATGGTAAAGGTCTGTGAAGTGGTACCATCTGCATTTTTTGCAGTAATGGTAACGGTAGTTTTGGCTCCAACAGCTAGATTTTCTCCAAGCGTCAGACTTACGGAATCAGTAAAAGCGGTTTCTGTTCCGTTATCTACTCGATAGGTTGCGCTAGTGGCATTCTTGGCAGTAAAGGTTACCTGTGTAGGACCAGTGATGGTTTTATTACCTGTGGAAGCACTGATTTGTGGCTTGTTCAAGGAAATAGGATAGCTTGTGCTTGGATTACCTACTACATTTTTGTAAATGACAGCAATACCATATTCGCTTTTAATATTTCCGGAAATGGTACCATTAGAAACCTGGAAGGTCTCTCCGGATACTTCGTCTACATAGGAACCGTTTGCTAAGCCATGTGCAGAGATGCTTACGCTTTCTGCACCATTAAAGTCAACTAAGATGATGCCATCACCCCTGAAATCCCATTATTGAGAAATGATTCTGCATAATCAAAATAGGAATCATCTGCACGATATCCAATAATCAAATCGAATGCATTTACATTGACACCGCATCATGAATTGACCAAAATAGGAAAGCATAGTATACTATTTCTAATCGATAAAAAAAGCGTACAAATGCTTCAAAGGGAAAGCGGAAGGATGATAAAATGTTACGAATGAAACAAGTGCTTTGGATTACCGCAGGGGTGGCATTTTTAGGGCTTGGCCTGGTGGGGACACAGAAGTATGCTGTGGGAAAAGAAAGCATGGCAAACCATTCTGTGGTGGAAGCAGCGACCGTAACGGATACTGCAATCACAGAAGGACCGACCTCTGTGCACTTACAGTGGGTCAAGAAAAAAGGAAAAATAAAAGTCGGAAAGACGGCTGTCTTTCAAGTAGAGAGTCAGGAAGGAAGTTTGGAATCAGAGACGATTGTTTGGTCGGTTTCCAATGAGAACAAGGCGAGCATTTCCCAAAATGGAAAATTGAAAGCAAAACAATATGGAACCATTATTGTGACTGCAAAGGCAGGGGAAAGCCAAATTTCCTGCAAGTTAAAGATTTTACCTAAGGCAGTTGTGGGATTAGACGCAGGACATCAAAAACATGCCAATGGTGGCTTGGAACCTATTGGACCTGGCGCATCTACCAAAAAACCTAAAGTAGCAGGAGGTACTTGCGGGGTGGTTTCGCGTGTGCCGGAGTATCAATTCACTTTAGATATTTGTAAAAAATTAAAAAAAGAATTGAAAAGCAGGGGCTATCGTGTGGTGTTGACACGTACCAGCAATGATGTAAATATTACCAACAAGGAACGTGCTGAAAAAATAAATAAGAGTGGTGCGGATTTCTGTGTGCGTGTACATGGAGATGGTGGTGCATCCAGTGCAAGAGGAGCAAGCGGATTATACCCATCCGGCCGTAACGCTTATGTGGGTAAATTGAGTGCCAAAAGTTATGCCTTGTCAAAAGCGATTATGAATCATTATTGCAAGGAGACAGGGATACGAAACCGAGGTAATGTACAAAGAGATGATTTGACTGGTACCAATTGGAGCAAAGTGCCGGTTATGTTGATAGAGTTGGGCTTTATGACCAATGCAACAGAGGATCGTTATATGCAGTCTGTAGCCGGACAGGAAGCAATGGTTACCGGTATTGCAGATGGAATCGACCAATATGTAGAAAAGTAAACATTCATGACGGCAGGGCATGCACTACAGTATATGAAAGCTATTGCGTCACCATAACATAGGAAAGGATGAAGATTATGGAATTACAAGAAGAAATCAAAAGAGTGAAAGCAGATGCACCTAGATTGGCAGCAACAACAGAACAACAAAGAAATCAAGCCTTGGAGGCAATGAAAAAAGCCTTATTGGAAAATCAGGACAAGATTTTTCAGGCCAATGCAGAAGATATGCAACAGGCAGAGAAAGATGGCGTAGCAGCACCTATTATAAAACGTTTGAAGTTTGATGAAGGGAAAATGCGTGATGTGACAGCGGGGATTTCGGATTTGGTTGGATTGGCAGATCCTTTGTTCCGCACCCAGTTAAAGAGAGAGTTGGATGCAGGCTTGGTGTTAGAGCGAGTGAGTTGTCCAATCGGTGTAATTGGCGTTATTTTTGAAGCCAGACCAGATGCCTTGGTTCAAATTTCTGCCTTATGTATCAAAAGTGGAAATTGCATTGTCTTAAAGGGTGGTAGTGAGGCAATGAAAACCAACAAGGTATTGTTCCAAATTTTATTGGAGGCTGTAAAGGCAACAGGATTGCCTGCACATTGTATGATGCAGTTGGAGGCAAGAAGTGAAATCAATGCCTTGTTAGATTGCCATGAATCTGTGGATTTATTAATTCCTAGAGGTTCTAATGCCTTTGTGCAATACATTATGGATCATACCAGGATTCCGGTTATGGGACATGCAGATGGTATTTGTCATATTTATGTAGACAAGGATGCAGATTTGGAGAAGGCAATACCGATTATTTTCGATGCCAAGACCCAATATGTTTCTGCTTGTAATACAGTAGAGACTTTGTTGGTGCATGAAGCGAGAGTAAAAGAGTTGATGCCGGCATTGAAGAAGGCATTGGACGAAAAGGCAGTGGAAATACGTGGTACAGAGGAAATCCAGTCCTTGATTTCTTGTGAACCTGCCACAGAAGAGGACAACCAAAAGGAATATTTGGATTATATTTTGTCTGTAAAGACAGTAAAGGATGTGGAGGAAGCCATTGCGCATATTAACCATTACGGTTCTCATCACACCGATTGTATTGTGACAGAAAATGCAGAAACAGCAAATCGATTTATGGGCTTAGTGGACTCTGCAGGGGTATACCAAAATTGTTCTACCCGTTTTGCAGACGGATATCGTTATGGATTTGGTGCGGAAGTTGGAATCAGTACAGGAAAGTTACATGCCAGAGGTCCGGTTGGATTAGAAGGCTTGGTGAGCTACAAGTATAAATTAATTGGACAGGGGCATATTGTTGGGGATTATGCTTCCGGCACAAAACAGTTTCATTTTAAAGAACTTATGTAACAATATTGCAATACAATTCTTTAAAATGTAACACGCATTTTATGAGATTTTGTTGTATAATAGTAGTATAGAAATTCGGGGAACGGGTAGATGTGTTACACAGGAAGAAAAAGAACCGCCAATGGGTCCATAATGCTTGTGGTGTTGACGGGTTAATTTTGTGTCGCGCATGCAAAGAAAGGGCAAATGTACGGGTATTTTGTCCTTTCTGTAACAGGTCAGTTGCTGAATGACAAATTTGGGGAAAGAAAGGGGAATGGACAGCATGAGTATGACGTTCAATACAGTGAATCAAATCAAAAAAGGAACCATGCTTTATGTACAAAATACACCGGTAGAGAGTGTGAGTTTGGTCGTAAAAGGTAGAGTGTTGGTGTATAATGCAGGAACAAAAATTGTATGCGGACCGGGTAGTTTTTTAGGAATCAGTGATTTGGTGGAAGGTAATTATGCGGCTTCCTATTATGCGGTTGAAGATGTACAAATCTTTCCAATCGTTGCAAAGAATATTGATGATGTGGAGGAGCTGTTAGAGAACCGTACAGATTACAGAAGTACGATTGTAACAGCACTCAGTCGTCAAATTACGGAGTTGTACAAAGGCTATACCGTAATGGAAAAGGGTGCCATGGCTTTGAAGAATTTTATAGAATCCACCTATGAAAATTATATTTCCAGCGGGAAAAAATACAGTATCAGTGTGACCCGTATGTCAGAAATCGAAAGTTTGCCGGAGATGGAGACTTATGAGAATATTGCAGACAGCAAGTATTATGTAGCCTGTGCCTCTTTGCCGGTAGAGGTGCAGAAGGCTTATTATGCCCATAGTAGCGAGATTGCTTTGCATCATATGGAGGAACAGATTACGATTATTTCTAACTTGCAGGAATATGGGGAAAAAATTGCTTTGTATACCCAGAGTCTCTTTGGATATTTGTTTGGTTCAGACCCATCTTTGTATCAGTCTGTGGCGCAAATGGCATTGGATATGAAAAAACAAAAAGCAGATTTGCAGTCAATCCTGCGTTGCCTGTCAGAAGCAAAAAATATAATATCTGAAGTGGAAAAACGTATGCAGACCAATACGGGCAAGAAATTGGTTTACGATAAGGAAAAATTGGAGCAAATCAATGCTTTGCTAGACGGTATGGAAAATGCAGATGTAGAACATGATGATACGGTAAGCGCTGCAACTGCTGTTCGATATGCCGGTGTGGATACAGAAACCATTGAGCGTGAATTGAATGGTTCTCTTGGAAAATTATTGGCGTATTCCCAATTGTCAGAAGAAGTATGCAACAAGTTCCAACAAAGTGTTTTGGAATTTATGAATTTGCAGGATAAATATAGTACTGAGGACGATGCCAGAAAACTTAGAAAAAATCTTGCCAATGGATTTTACGAATTGTATGAAGCCATATTTATGCGGGCAAGAAATGAAGAAAATCCAGAGCGCTTGGTACAGTTATTTTTGAATTATGGATTTGTGGACGAACGTTTGCTTTCCAAAGAGCAATTAATTCAGTTATATTGTTTGGAAGATCAAAAAGAAAAAGAAGGTCCATGTCGTGTATATACAGGTCCACAGTGGTTGGAGGCTGTATTGACAGGCAAGAAGGAACCGTCTAAGAGTGAGTTTGATATGGACTATTACGACAATTTGCGTGATATGAAGAAGAACGGACAAATCACGGAGAAGCAGATGGTAGAAGCAAAGACGGATCAATTACAAAAATTCCGCTACGAATTGAAGAATATGTTCCGTTATAACAGTCGTGTGGTAAGCGGACAGATTAGTGTGTTTGTACCAATTTTGTACCAGGAGGCTTTCGTGGGACATTTGGATACCAGCTTATTGACTACCAACAAGGTAAATAGTTTAATGGAAAAGATTACCAGTGTAGATTATTCTTTATTTTACAGAGAGAGTATGCAAAATGATCCAGCCCGTCATATTGAAAAAGAGTATATTCAGGTGGAAATCTTCCCGGATATTATTTTGTTGCCGGTTTATGGTAGTAACGGTGCAATGTGGCAGGAAATTGAAGGTAGAAAGCGTGTGAGCCATGGTCGTTTCCTTTTGCCAATCTTTGCAGAAAATGATATGGAGGATATTTTGATTCGTCTGTGTGGCCGTTTCCGTTGGGAATTGTGTCGTACAATTCAAGGTACGACTTGGAACGATATCAAATACAAGTCATTGACTTCTGAGTATGTGGATTATATTCAATTTTACAAGAAGAATCGTGCCTTGTCACAGGAACGCAAGGATAAATTGAAATTGCAGATTCAGAAAGGTCGAGGCAATACCAGAGAGGTATTTGTTCTGGATTATGTATTGTGGGTCAAGAATGAGAGTTCTGGTTCTATGCGTTTGAATAAGGTGGCAAGAGAATTGTTGGCTATGTATTGTCCGTTTAGGAAAGAGATTCGTGACAGGTTGGAATCGCAGCCATTGTTCCAAGAAGCTATGGCTCGTTTTAACCGAGAGTGTCAAAAGAAGGTCAAAGAACTGGATTTGCGTTATCGTACCATGGAGAAAAAAGGTGTGGTCTTAAGCGAGGAAATGCAGGACACATTGGCCTATTATCGAGATTTATAAGATTTAGCAAATGTAAAGGCAAGCGAAATGCTTGCCTTTTTTGTGCAAATCGCCTTTAGCCTGCAAGCAGTCACAGGCTCTTACATTTATATTTCTGCTCGGCTGGTTGAGAAAGATCAGCCGAGACATTCATAAAGTGCCAGATAGCATATTGAGGCTAAAAATATACAAAAAGGCTGGACACTTTATTCATTCATGGCGACTGCCAAATATAAATATAAATGCAAATCGCCTTTAGCCTGCAAGCAGTCACAGGCTCTTACATTTATATTTCTGCTCGGCTGATCTAAAAAAACATTGTCAATGATAGGCGAAAATGGTAGAATAAAATACGTATGTATGTATACATATTGTTGTGGGAGAAGTGGATTATAGTAATCCCTTAAAGAAAGATCTCAAAATTCTGATATCTGTAGATTTTGGGATGACATAGAATGGAATAGGAGGGAGTCTTGATGGGACGTGCAGAGGACCATATGCGATGTATGGAGTTACGTGGGCTATTGAGAGAGGGCGCTTATGAAGAGGCATTAGAGATAGCGGAAAAGATGAATATCGAAAAGATAAAGTCCATCATAGACCTAAAAGTACTTGCCAGTGTATACGAGAGAGTGGAACGATATGCAGATGCAAAGTACATCATGAAAAAAAGTTATCAAAGAAAAAAGACCAAAATGTCTGCATATCGACTGTCTTATTTATCGATTAAGACAGAGGAATTTGATGACGCAGAGCATTATTATCAGGTTTTTTCTAAGATGGCGCCGGAAAGTCCGGATCGTTATATTTTAAGATATGGAATTGATCGGGCAAAGAATGTAGATTATGTTTTGCGTATTGCGACTTTGCAAAAGTTGAAACAGATTGAATATACAGAAGAATGGGGTTATGAATTAGCTAAAATATACCATAAGGCTGGTTTGCATGAGGAATGTATTCGTGAATGTAAGGATTTGATTATTTGGTTTGGATACGGCGTTATCGTTGATAAGGCCAAATTATTGTGTAAGTATCACGAAGAAGGGAAAGAGGCACTGGATCATTATGGACTCTTTGATGGAGAGCTTTCTCCAGAGGAGTTACGGTGGAACCGGGATCGTTTTGAACAAGAAACAAAGGATGTGCAAAGAGAGGTTGAACGCGCTAAGGAAGCAGAATTACAGCAAATGGTTGCCTTGGATTTTGAAAAGACAGTGGATTTGCGACAGATTTTGGGTGCGGATAGTGAGGAATATGATCTGCTAACCAAGGAAGTACATCGTAGTTGGGGTGGAGCAGAACAGGCAACCCCTGGGTTCCGAGAAAGTCAGGAGGCTGGCTCACAAGAATATTATCCGGCAGAAAATAAACCGATTTATACGGCAGATACAGAGCAATTGTTGGCGGATAGCATTTCTGAGATTATGTACGCAGATGATGAGAAACAGGCTGTAGATTCTTATGAATGGCAAGGCGGAGAAGATGTCTACTCCTATGAGACGTATGAAGGTGATGAAGCGGATTTATATAATCCGGATGGGGCATATACCAACTATGGCAATACAGATATGACGGAAATTTTTGCTATGGATGCAGAACAGCAGGAAAGTCCTGTGGATATGATGGCAAAGAACTATCAGGAACCATATGCATATGCAGGAGAATATGAGAAAGCTGGTTATATGGAAGACGGGTATGTGGAAGGCATCTATGCAGATTCAATAAACAGTGATGAAATGTATGGTCAGGAAGAATATGGAGATGTAGCTGATTGTGAAGAAATATACGGTCAGGCAGTATATACAGAGACAGCAGAAGAGGCAGAAATGCATGGTCAGACAGGCTACGGAGAAATGGCAGAAGATGCTGCAATGTATAGTCAGGCAGGCTACGGAGAAATGGCAGAAGATGCTGCAATGTATAGTCAGACAGGCTACGGAGAAATGGCAGAAGATGCTGCAATGTATAGTCAGGCAGGCTACGGAGAAATGGCAGAAGATGCTGCAATGTATAGTCAGACAGGTTATGGAGAAACGGCGGAAATGGAAGCGGATTCTGTGGAAGCTACAGAAACGGTAGTACAAACAGACGCAGAGATGGCAACTACAACTGAGAAGATGGAAGATGAGAAGCAGGATGCGTCTGTTTCAACAGAAGTGGCAGCAGAGGAATCGCAGGAAGCAGAGCCTGAGGTGAAGCAAAGTCTGAGACCTGGTGCAAAACATGCAGAAGCGGCTATTTTATCTCGTATTCGTAATCGCTTTAAAAACTTTAGAAAAAAGAGAAAAGAAGATATTCATAAGGAAGCCAATATTATCGGTGGATATATTCAAGAAAAATTGCCATTGGCTGACGAGGAGCTGGAAGAAACTACTGTACAGTCAGAAATACAAGAAGAAGCTGCATTTACAGAGCCAAATGTAGAAATGCAGGAAAATGAAACTGTATTTACAGAGGCAAAAGTGCAGTCAACAAATGCTACAGAGCTAGAGGCAGAAGAACAAGAAGAAGCGAATGCAGAGCCAGAAGTAGAGGAAGAAACTACTGTGGATATAGAAGCACAAGTGCAGGAGGAAGAAACTGCAGCTACAGAGACAGAAGCGCAAGCAGCAAATGCTGTAGAGGCAGAAGAACAAGAAGAAGCGAATGCAGAGCCAGAAGTAGAGGAAGAAATTACTGCGGATATAGAAGCACAAGTGCAGGAGGAAGAAACTGCAGTTACAGAGGCGGAAATGCAGTCAGAAAATGTTACCGACGCAGAAACAGAAGCACAAGAAGAAACTACTGCAGAAGTAACAGAAGAGTCAGAAACAGAAGATGAGGAAGAGAATGAGAATTATTTCCTAGAAACCTATGGTCCTTTGCTACAGGAACATTTTGAAAAGTATCAGGCTGACACGCGTTTGTGCGAAGATACTTATGATGCATTGGAGCGAGCAATGGATGGAAGAAGACCACTTAATTTTATCGTGACTTGCAAGAATAAAGAACGTGCAAATGGGTTCTGTCAAGAATTGGCCAAGACCTTGAAGGATTTGGGCTTGTCGCCAAAACAACAGGTAGCACGTATATCAGCCGTAGAATTAAATTATATGCATTTGGAGAAAAATTACGAAAAATTATCTGGTGGATTATTGCTGGTAGAAGATGCAAAGAAAATGACGGCAGATACTGCCCAATCCATATTAAACTTAATTCGAGATACAGATGGAAAAATTATTGTGATTTTATCAGACGCAAGACCATATATGATGGACTTACTCAATCAATATAGACAATTAAAAGCACAATTTCCGTTTAATATTTCCATGAGATAAACGAATATGTAGCTATAGTAACAGTTCAGCCAGGGGTTGAACTGTTATTTCATTTGTTCCACGAATGGAACAAGGCTTGACAAAATGGATACAATCCGATAGGATTGATAGAGGTTAAAATACTTAACAATGAAAATCTATAGGAGGAATTACCGTGAGCGAAGCAGTTATCACAAAAAGTGAGCAAAATGTATTTGTAGTAGGACACATGAATCCAGATACAGACTCTATCTGTTCTGCCATTGCATATGCAAATTTAAAAGAAAAGATAACAGGTGAAAAATACACACCTAAGAGAGCTGGACAAATTAGTCCGGAAACAGAATTTGTATTGAACCATTTTGGAATAAAGACACCAGGATTTATTTCAGATGTGAGAGAACAAGTAAAGGATATGACCATTCGTGTGGTACCAACACTACATAAACAAATGTCATTGAAGGCTGCTTGGGATGTGATGGATCAGGAAACCTTATCTACCTTACCGATTTTAAATGAAGACAAGAAATTGGAAGGATTGATTTCTGTTGCAGATATTGCAAAATCTTACATGAACGTATATGATACACAGATTTTAGCAAAAGCAAAGACACCATATCAAAATTTATTGGACGTGTTAGAGGGTACTATGTTAGTAGGCAATCCTGAAGACTGCGTAGAAAATGGTAAGGTATTAATCGGTGCTGCCAATCCGGAAATGATGGAAAACTTCGTAGAAGAAGGCGATATCGTATTGGTTGGAGACCGTTATGAAGCACAATTATGTGCCATTGAAATGCGTGCGAAATGTATCGTAGTTTGTACAGGTGCAGATGTAGCAAAGACCATTTGTCGTATGGCTGAGAACAGAGGTTGTGCAATCATTCAGACAAAATATGATACCTTTGTAGCATCTCGTTTGATGAATCAAAGTATGCCAATTGATTTCTTTATGCGTAAAGAAGGATTTGTTACCTTTACAACAGAAGATTATTTGGACGATATCAAGAGTGTAATGGCTGAAAAGAGACATAGAGATTTCCCTATTTTAGATAAAGAAGGTCGCTATGTGGGCATGATTTCACGTAGAAACTTATTAAACGTTAAGAAAAAAGATATTATTTTAATAGACCACAATGAAGTATCACAAGCAGTAGACGGTTTACAAAATGCAAATATTTTAGAAATTATTGACCACCATAAGATTGGTAGTTTAGAGACAATGGGACCTGTATATTTTAGAAATCAACCAGTAGGTTGTACAGCTACCATCGTTCGTCAAATGTACCGTGAAAATGGAATTGAAGTAGATCAAAAGATGGCTGGATTGATGTGTTCTGCAATCTTATCAGATACTTTGGTATTCCGTTCTCCAACTTGTACAGCTTTGGATCAGCAAACAGCAGAAGAATTGGCTGAAATTGCAGGTTTTGATATTCAGGCTTATGCAAAAGAAATGTTTGCAGCAGGAAGTGATTTATCAGGAAAGGCACCAGAAGAAATCTTCTACCAGGATTTCAAGAAGTTTACAGCAGGAGATGTTACTTTTGGTGTAGGTCAAATTACATCTATGGACGGTGGAGAATTGTTAAAATTAAAGGATCGTATGACACCGTATATTACAGATACCTTTGCGGAACATGGTGCAGATATGTTGTTCTTTATGTTAACAGATATTTTGGAAGAATCCACTGATTTGATGATTTTCGGTGAAGGCGCACAAGAAGCAGCAGAGGCAGCATTCCATTCAGAAGAGGCTGACAGAATGTATCTTCGTGGTGTAGTATCACGTAAAAAGCAAATCATTCCACAATTAATGAATGTATTGTCAAATGAATAGAGTGCTTTCAAAGTATTGTCAGTAAATCGCTTCTGCAAGCTTGCTTGTTAAGAAGCGGATCTACTTGCAAATACGGACAGCTGTGTTTCAAGTAAACGGACATAACTGCCATGCAATTTACTTACACAAAAAAAGGAGTTTTGCAATAATGATTTTATAAATTATTGCAAAGCTCCTTCTTTTATGCTCCTTTTCAATACAAATGTTCTCTCGGAATCTCCTTTATACCATAACTTTGGCTATATTTTCCTTGGATTTTCTCCATTTCCTCGTCGTACACACCGTGTACGCACTGCGGGAATGTCGTTACCCAATTCCCCATCTCTTTGTATTGTAAAAGAATCCGAATATCCATGTTTTGTTGTTGTTGCATGTTTCCATGACCGCAGTAGTAAATTCTGGGTTTACCACTAACCAATACTGTTTGAATATTTTAAATATGAAATTGAATTTTAATTGGTTGTTTTAATGGCTTGCCACCACGAGATTTTACATTGGTGGTTACATGCAAAATATAGGATTCGTTCTTGGCATAAGAATCCAATGGTTCAATTTCAATTATATTGGACGCGGCATCATAGGAAATATTTGTAGACAAAGGTGCCATATTAATACTTGTCACATATAAATTGATGTTATTGACGGTGGTAGGATCTAGCGCCGTGTTAAACTTAATTTGCCAAATAAATTTTCCTGTCTTGAATTTTAAATTTTGATGTACCTTTTCTTGAAATCCATCTGTCACAGATTCAATTTCTAAATAATTCGTCATAATATCATCTCCCCTATCGTTACTTTAAAAGTGTTATATAAACCCCATTGCTAACCTACTTTTATTATAAGGTATTTTTAGTGGAAATCAATAAAATGAGAGCAAAATTAATAAAGAGAAGGCAAAATTAATATTTTTGTAACGAATATTTAAATTAGATAGAAAATACCTAGTCGCAATGGACAAGGAAATCTGATATACTAATACTATAAAGGTAACTGTTCAGCGCAACAGCCATATAGGAAATGTTTCGAGTGTTTCATAGAGGAAGGATTAACAGGATGAGTAAAGAGTGTTGGAAACCAGGCAATATGTTATATCCCTTGCCGGCAGTCATGGTGACTTGTGCGGAGGAAGGTAAAAAGGACAATATTATTACAGTAGCATGGACGGGAACAGTATGTACCAATCCGCCTATGGCATATATTTCTGTACGACCGGAAAGACATTCCTACGACATGATTCGAAATAGTGGAGAATTTGTCATTAACCTTACCACAAAGGATTTGGTAAATGCAACAGATTATTGTGGGGTTCGCTCTGGTAGGGATGTAGACAAATTTGAGGAGATGCATTTGCATAAAGAACCTGCAAAACATGTAAAGGCACCTTTGATTGCGGAGTCACCTGTCAATATTGAGTGTAAGGTAAAACAGGTAATGGAGCTGGGATCTCACCATATGTTTTTGGCAGATGTGGTTGGGGTAAATGTTGACACAGCATATTTAAATGAAACGGGAAAGCTTTGCCTGAATCAATCCGATTTGATGATTTATTCCCATGGAGAGTACTATGGGTTAGGAGAATTGTTGGGGACCTTTGGTTATGCAGTCAGAAAAAAGGCTTCTGCAAAAGGTACAAAGGGGAAAAAGAAAAAAAAGAAATCTTAGAAAAGACTGGTTTTGTGATGGATCAGTTTGGTTGAAGGAATACCCTGCTAGTGCATGAAAAATTAAGGAAAAAAATGTATAAAAGACAGGCTTGGCTGAAAGATTACCATGCTATTATATGAAAAATATAAGGAAAAAATGTATAAGAGATCAGCTTGGTTAAAGGAATGCCATGCTACACATAGATGAGGGGGGCTTGTTTATGAAGATAGGTTATTTACACATTCAAAATTTTAAATCCATTCGTAATCTGGAATTGGAGAAAATTGACAATGCATTGATTTTGGTCGGTAAAAATAATACGGGAAAGACTGGTGTCATCAGTGCCATAAGAATTGTGGCTGGAGAAACCAAACCTTTGCCACGTTTTTTTCTCAATCCGGAAAAAAATATTACCATTGCGGTGCGTGTGGAATATACAGAAGAAGATTTGAGAATGCTACATAAGAGAGGCTTGGTTTGTAAACAAAAACAATTTGATAATTGGTACAAAATTTTTCAGGAAAAATTCCCGTCTTATCAGAATGGAGAACTGGCATTTACCTGTGTCATTACACCGGACGGAACCGTTCGCTATGAGGATGGCTATAAGAAAAATAACAATGGCATACCGGAGATTTTTCCGAAAACCTATCTGATTGATCATGGTAGAGATGTGACTGCGATTCAAAATGATGTATTTCGTTTTTATGATGTGGATTCTTTGCATGAAATACAAGAGAATGTTTGTACCTTTAATGCAGCCAAGAAATGTAATCACTGTTTTCAGTGTATTGACGTGATACACAAAAAGAATCCAGAAGAATTGACCCTGTTTGAAACGGTACGTCTTTTGCAGTATAAAATGTTCAATGTAAATTTTACGGAATTTGTAGAAAGACTCAACCATCATTTCCATATGAATGGCAGTGGGTCGCAAGCCATTAAGTTGGGCATGGATTTTCAGCCGGAGAGTTTGTTTCGGGTAAAAGCGACTGCTTATAATAGAGAGCGAAAAACAGAAGAAGAAATTGCCACCTTGGGTGATGGTTTAAAAAGTATCTATGCCTTGTCACTACTAGAGACCTATGTGGAAAATGAAAATACCATTCCCTGCATCATTATGATTGAAGATCCGGAAATATTTTTGCATCCACAGTTACAGAAAGAGGCTAGTGATATTTTGTATCGTTTGTCTAAGAAAAATCAGGTGATTTTTTCTACCCATTCGCCAAATATGATATTTAACTTCTCTACCCGTCAGATTAAGCAGGTGGTATTGGATTCTGATTACTACACTGTGGTGCGGGAAGAAAATGATATTGATGAAATACTGGCGGATTTAGGTTATACGGCAAATGATTTGATGAATGTGAGCTTTGTCTTTATTGTGGAGGGCAAACAGGACGGGGCCAGATTGCCTTTACTGCTGGAGAAGTATTACTCAGAAATTTATGATGAAGATGGAAATTTGCAAAGAGTTTCCATTGTGCCTACCAACAGTTGTACCAATATTAAGACCTATGCCAATTTAAAATATATCAATAAATTATATTTGAAGGATCAATTTTTGATGATTCGGGATAGCGACGGAAAAAATCCAAAGCATTTGGTAAAACAACTGTGTAGTTATTACAGCCAAAGGTCTAAAGAGGAAATGGAGGGGAATTTGCCACATGTGACCCCGAAAAATGTATTGGTGCTGAAATATTATTCTTTTGAAAATTATTTTTTGGATCCTAAGATTATGGCGCAAATTGGGGTAATCAAAAATGAAGAGTATTTTTATACCACCTTGTTTAAAAAATATAAGGATTATTTGTTTAAGCTGGGGAGTGTCAAACGTATGATTAAGGCGACAAATCTGCGGATTAACTCCAAAGAAGATATCAAAAGAAATATGGAAACCATAAAAATTTATGTGCGTGGACATAACTTATTTGATATTTTTTATGGCAGATATCACAATGATGATCAGATTGCCATATTAAGAAAATATATTGAAGTGGCGCCAAGAGAAAATTTTCAAGATATATTAGATGCCATTGACCGCTTTATTTATTTTGAAAATCGAAAAAAATAGTTTTCCTTTTGGAAGGACTGTGGTACAATTCAATATGGTCGTATGCGCAAGTCGTCCGTTCAGGCAGATTGCACATACTGGTTCGGAATTGCCAAAGCAGTAAAATTGTGGAGCAATTCACTTTTCTATATTGTTGTGACGCAGTAGCTTTGCTCCATACCAATATCGTACCTTATAGGTGCGCGTTTTGTGGGAAAGCCATGCATAAGAGTTTTCTGACCTTCGCTTTGATTTTACAGTCCTGGTTTGGGAGGAAAACTGTGTATGCCAAGCGGTCATGTCTGTTTAAAAGATAAGCATAAAGTGGAGGAAACATCATGAAAAACATTGTATTAATCGGTATGCCTGGTTCAGGAAAAAGTACATTAGGTGTTGTGTTGGCAAAGGTTTTAGGATACGGATTTATTGATTCGGATTTGATTATCGAAGAAGAAGAAGGCAGATTGCTACATGAAATCATTGCACAAGATGGCATTGATGGTTTCATGGCAATTGAGAATCGTGTCAATAGCAGCCTTCAGGTTGAAAAGAAAATCATTGCTACCGGAGGAAGTGCAGTATATGGAGAAGAAGCCATGCAGCATTTGAAGGAAATTGGTACAGTGGTATACTTGAAATGGAAGTTAGAAGAATTAGCTGGACATTTGGAAGATTTAACAGAACGTGGTGTGGTCTTAAAACCTGGTCAGGATTTGAAAGGTTTGTATGAAGAACGTTGTCCGCTTTATGAAAAATATGCAGATCTTACTGTTCCATGCAGTGGTGAATCGGTTGAAGATATGGTAAAACAAATCGTAGAAGCACTGAAATAAACCCACCTTTATTTTAAGTAAATATGAAATTGCGATGCGAGGATGCGCAGACCGCAGAGATGGAGTTAATTGCTGCGCAATACCGCGGTCGCGCTAGAGTTTTGCAAGCAAAATTCTTTGTTCTTACAGTTCATCAGGACTATTTATAAAGCACCAGATGAAAAAAATAGTTAAGTTTTAAAATTGGTTGAACTTTATTAAAAAATTCTCTTGCCAAATTTTATGGTTGTGTTATAATCAAAGAGACTATGAGTATATTTAGACAAATGAACAGTTTTTTTCGGGAAATGCTTAACGTACACAGTGATACCTAGTGGTGTGGCGGCAGATTTTAGTCGCACAAACATGGCACAGTATCGTCGTTCGTTTTTGCATGTATAGATTAAGAGCAGATGACGAGAAAGTCATCTGATTTAGAGAAAAGCGTGACTCTGCGTGTAGGAAATGACACACATTTTTGAGTAAGACTACCATGATATGGATCTGGGTAGTTTGGTATCATAGTCTGACAGAGAACAGTAAGAGATAGGAAGCAGAGCGCAATAAAAGAATATTACATGTAACAGTTGTATATAGAGATAACAGGTACGGGTTGTCTATGATAATAAATCGAGGTGCTAAAATGGAACAGTATGTAATGAAGGGTGGGGCCCCTTTAAATGGAGAGGTAACTATTAGTGGAGCAAAGAATGCAGCATTGGGAATTTTGGCTGCATCTATTATGACAGATGAAACTGTCACATTAGAAAATTTACCGGACGTAAGAGATATTCGTGTGCTTTTGCAGGCAGTACAGGAGATTGGAGCAAAGGTAGAATATTTGGATCGTAATACCGTAAAGATCAATGGCAGCCAGATTTCATCTGTGAGCATTGATTATGAATTCATTCGTAAGATTCGTGCATCTTATTATTTGTTGGGCGCATTATTGGGAAAATATAGAAAATCTCAAGTGGCTTTACCGGGAGGCTGCAACATTGGTAGTAGACCGATTGACCAGCATATTAAAGGTTTCAAAGCATTGGGGGCATCTGTGGAAATCAGCCAGGGTATGATTGCTACAGAGGCAGAAGCATTGGTGGGAAGCCATATTTACATGGACGTGGTATCAGTAGGCGCTACCATTAATGTTATGATGGCCGCAGCTATGGCAGAAGGCAAGAGTATTATTGAAAATGCAGCGAAAGAACCACATATCGTTGATGTGGCTAACTTCTTAAATAGCATGGGCGCAAAGATTAAGGGTGCAGGTACGGATGTGATTCGTGTAGAAGGTGTCAGCAAGCTACATGGAACGGTATATTCTATTATCCCGGATCAAATTGAAGCAGGTACTTTTATGTGCATGGCAGCAGCTACCAAGGGTGATGTCATCATAAAGAATGTAATTCCAAAGCACTTGGAGGCCATCAGTGCAAAATTGGTGGAAATGGGTGCAGTTGTAGAGGAATATGATGATGCAGTAAGAGTCATTGGAAGAAAAGAACCACTTGGCGCTACCCACATTAAGACCTTGCCATATCCAGGTTTTCCTACGGATATGCAACCACAATTTGCAACCTTATTGGCACTTTCAGAAGGATCCAGTATCGTAACAGAAAGCATTTTTGAAAATCGTTTCAAATATGTAGATGAGTTGGCAAGAATGGGAGCCAAGATTACGGTAGAAGGAAATACTGCCTTTATAGAAGGGGTAAAAGGTTTTTCCGGTGCAAAAGTGAGTGCACCAGATTTACGTGCAGGTGCAGCATTGGTAATGGCAGGTTTGGCTGGAACCGGTATTACCATTGTGGATCAAATTGAATATATCCAACGTGGATATGAAGCTTTTGAAGATAAGTTAGTGGGCTTGGGCGCAAACATTGTGCGTATGCCGGTTGATGACGAAAAGGCATTACAAAAGTTTACTTTAAAAGTTGGATAAAACTGTTTCGAATATGTCAGACTTGACTTTGAATCAGCGGTCTTTGTTTCAGTCGAAGACGGTGCAGCAGTAGTTTTTAACCATGCAAATATCGTACCTTATAGGTATTGTTTTTTGGGGAGAATACTTTTTGCGGTAGAGAGTAGTTTGTTTGGTTATAAGAACAAAGGGGATTTTAAGAGAAAACAGTAGTTCGACCTTTTATAAAAATGGGATATAAGGAGGAAATGGGAATGAAGAAAAAAATAGTTACATTAGGTATGATGGCAGTTTTGGCAGGTTCATTGGTGGCTTGTAAAAAGGATCCGGTTCAGGGTACTTGGAATTTGGAAAAGGCAACCATCGGAAGTGAAGAAGTAACGCAAGAACAGTTACAGAGTGTTGGATTAGGCGGCACGAGTTTTGCTTTTGAGGATGGAAAAGTAACTATTCAGATGGAATCCACCAGCGAAGTGAGTGAAGGTACCTATGAAGTGAAGGATGACAAAGTAACGATTTCTACAGACAATGAAGCTACTTCATTTAGTGGAACAATCGAAAAGGATACGTTAACCATTGATATTCCTGACCAAGATGAAACCTTAGTATTTAAAAAGAAATAAAGCATAGGAGTTTGTAACGTTAACTTTTATAACATATGTAGATGTATATAATTGCCTCGTAGCCCACTGTGTGTAAGCATAGCGCTATGAGGCAAAAAAATACGAAAAATCTATCGACATAAAAAATGCTCTGCAAGAATGGATAGTTTGCAGAGCATTTTTTTTCTATACTGTGATATTATAAAACTTCCTGTATATGTAAATTACGATTTTTATTTAAATCTACAAAGTTATGTCCTACTTTTACCACTGGTCTGGTAATGTTGTTGGCATCAATAAAGATAATCTCGCCTACTTCATCAGAGCTTAATTTTACGGTTGCATTTAAATAAGATTGCGCCATACCTTCAAAGAATGGTAACAATACTTTTGCTGAGAATTTATCATATCCGTCTTGGATTAGGACAGAAATGGCATCAAAAGGACAATTTGCACGTCTGTAGGCTCTAGGATTGGTCATAGCAATATAAACGTCAGCCACAGCGACAATCTGCGCAAATTCGTCAATCTCGCTACCCTTTAATCCGTTTGGATAACCACTACCATCTAAACGTTCATGATGCATCAAAGCAGCATTTAGAATACGATCATCCAAGTCTTGATCTAGTAATAATTTATAGCCTTCTTTTACGTGATTCTTTACAATTTCGTATTCCACTTTAGTCAGTCTGCTGTTTTTATAAATAATGGCAGATGGAACTGTAATTTTTCCGATATCATGTAACATACCAGCTAAAGTGAGTACTTTTATATCTTCTTCAGAGTAGTGCATCCAATGTCCCATGACATTGCACATAATTGCAACACTGATAGAATGATGATAGGTCTCATCGTTGCTATCCTGTAAACATTGCAACATATGGATGACGTGGATATTATTACGACTTTCTAATAAGATATTTTCCATTTGTTCAGATAAATCTGATGAATCCAAAGGATCTTTTAGACGGTTGTTAATAATCTGAATCTTCTTTTTGAAGTCTTCCACCACATTACTATATTCTTTATGAAATTTTTGGAATTCTGGCGTGTTTTTGATATATTCTGAATATGTCTCTGCGGACAAATCCCCATAAGTCAATTGTTCCGGTTCACCTTCTTCGTTCAATACGATAGAAATTTGCTTAATGGCATAAAATTTCAATCTTGTAATTGAGTGGTTGGTTAATTCGGAATTAGCCGGTATAATTAAGTAATCCTGCAATCCAAAAATATCCTCCGCCACGATCATTCCTGGTATTGCTTCTTCAGTTGGTATGATTTGTGTTTTCAATATATTGTCCCCCTAACATCGTCATTGGTGATACCTGATTATTTTATTGTTTATATCAAATTATGTGCTTGTTATGCAGTCACTGTTGTATAGGAAAGTGAACTGCGCTGTAGCTAGGCTACTTTAGTAATTTTTGACCTGTATTTGTATGCCTTCCGAAAGGGCTGCCAGTACACGCAGGTCAATTTGTCAAAATCTCTCTCTACCATTATACAACGAAATTAGTAAAAAAACAATGTCATAAAAGAAAAATACAAGAAAACAACTGTATTGTTTTGAAAAACGAGAAGAATATAGAAAAATACACATTTACTATGAAAGTGTTATCGGTAGATATGTTTTGTGCAAGCTTGCTTGCTAAAAAACATATCTACTTAATAACCTGACCTGTATGAGTGTGTAGGCCGGCAGACTGGAACCAGTAGCTTTCATCCATGATGGTGACTGCGAAGTAGCCTTGTCTGTTTTGCTTCCTTAATCCATTTGAAAATGTTGGTAGTCTTTTACACTGTTCCAGTTTCCACCCCAGGTAAATCCGGCTTTGGTAAATAGTTTGTATGCCAAATCTTTCTTGTCTATTTTATAAGGAAATGATTTGCTGCGATCTGCATATTCCTTTCCATTGGAAGGAGAAACAACGGTTTTCCCATGTAGACGATGAATGTAAGGGTTATAACGAGGATTGATATCAATCGCTAAGCCTAAACTATGTTTGGATAATTTGCTAGAGCCTTCAACTTTACGATAATTGAAGCAGGAGCTATTGTTGTCTGCCATCGATTCGTTGTCATCTGCATCATATTCATCAATCAAGA
The DNA here is from genome assembly GCA_017393285.1 of Lachnospiraceae bacterium. Taxonomy (GTDB): domain Bacteria; phylum Bacillota; class Clostridia; order Lachnospirales; family Lachnospiraceae; genus CAG-411. The sequence goes on along the minus strand of JAFORL010000069.1, from coordinate 1,093 downwards.
CCATCTTTTCAATAGGATAATTCTGTTCGTATAAAGCAATAAATATTTTTTTTACTTTTTTTGCAATGGAGCGATGAACCATCAGCTCACCAATGCGGGTATTGCCATCTAAATCTTTGTGTAAGATTCGGACATAACGCAAGCTGTTTTTGGATACAGAACAATTCTTTTTATAAGATTTACCCTTCATGCGAGAAAAAATTTCTTTTGAGATTGGTGAAATGGTAAAAAATTTACGTTTTTGCTTTTTGCTTAAATTAGAAACATCAATGCAGGTGTATGCAGGTTTCGATGCAAAATCTTCCCAATCTATTTCTACGGGTGCAAGGGTGTGGCCTATATTTTTTTCGATTTGCAATCTTTGTTTTTGGTTGTAATGATTGACATCTAAGTGGGAAAGTTTGTTTTTTTCGTGTTTAGCAATAGGAGCAAAACTACAAAAAAATAATACACTGAATCCCAATATTGCACCAATACCTAATATATAGTAATTATTTTGTTTCATGTGTAATATCCTTTCTGAATGTACAATAGTCAAGTCAGGAGCATATGCCTAACTTGACTATTGAGAAATCTTAGAATCTTCTGAATGCGATAATGCTTCTATGTGACGCTTCTGTTCTTTTAAGTACAAAATTTGTACCCCTAATGGAAAAATGCGAATTAAGAAAATCTGTATAGAAGCTTGGGCAGAAAAGAATCTAAGATAAAACACAGTTATTCTGTTAAGACCATTTACAAAATGCAAGATTAAATCAAGTATATACCATATAAATAATATCTGAACAATTGTTACAAATATGTATTATAGCAAAATAAAGTACAGAAGTCTACATGTAGTTAAAAAAATCAGCATTGAAAGGTAAATTCATTTTATGTCTGCCATTTTCAGAAAAGTCATGTTATCCCCAATCATTATAAAATTTTAAAAAGTTATCCACATCTCAGTTTTACACTTTCCCTCTATGATGATTTTTGGACTAAAAAATTATGAAATTTTATGTTTTTCTCTTGTCAAACATCACTTCCTTTGCTACAATTAATTCAGTCTAGTGCTGATCTATTCAGTTGACTTTGTATATCTTCTGTTTCT
>JAFORL010000068.1 GCA_017393285.1 Lachnospiraceae bacterium | reverse complement strand
GGACGCAGACTTTATTCTCTTGGAGATATTAAGGATGGAGAGACGGTTTATATCACAGAAAAAACACCAAATACATTGTTGCCGGATGCTACACAGATTAACGTAGACAGTATTGCAAAAACATGGCTGTCTTTTGGAGAAAAAGAAAGTCGCAATGAAAAAGGAGAAGGTTACCTTTCTACAGTTGCTTCGTATTTGGGAAATGGCTCGGAGCAGAGAAATTGTATGGAGTCGAAGGTAATAGGGATTATGGAAAATCAGGATGGCATTTTAGGGTATTGGAACGCGAATGTAGTTGGGGCAACCATTAGTTCATTTGCTGTAAATGTGGATTATACCAGAGGAAATACCAGATTTGTATGTGATTTGGTTGGTGAGGGTGATAATTTCTGGAATTATGTAGATTCTGGAAATGAAAACGAAGGTGATAACGAAGTGGAATGTACCATTGCTACAAACGAGAAAATTGCGAGTTTAAAATATCTACAGAATGCAAATGAGCTTCGGGAAGGTAAAAAGAATTTTGAACAATCTAGCGGAATTAAAATATTTGATGGAGAGATTCAGCTGTATAATTACCGGACAAAAGCTTTTGAGACTGTGTTTAAAGAGTATGGTGATCAAATTTCGGGAGAGGAACTTGCACCATATGTCAGTAGGAAGCATTTACGGATGCGCTATGTTTGGGACAATGATGGGGAAAATGATAATTATCTTAGCTATAATGCATATCGCCCAATTATTTCTGCAGTTATGGAAGAAGGTGATAATTCGTGGTCGATGTAGTAGATTTGAAAAAAAGTTATGGAAATTTTGTTGCATTAAATGGAGTTTCTTTTCATATTTCTGAGGGAGAAATGTACGGTTTTGTAGGACCGAATGGTGCAGGAAAAACCACCACCATGAAGATTATGGCAGGACTTTTGGCAGCAGATGGTGGAAGTGTGGAAATTGACGGTGTGGATATTTTAAGACATCCGAAAAAAGTGAAACAATTGGTTGGCTATATGCCGGATTTCTTTGGAGTGTATGACAACCTTAAAGTAAGCGAATATATGGAATTTTTTGCTTCAGTTTATGGCATTTATGGCAAGGAAGCAAGAAAAAGATGTCAGGAAAAATTAGATGTAGTTCATTTGCTGGAAAAGGAGGATTCCTTTGTAGATGTGTTGTCCAGAGGACAAAAGCAAAGATTATGTCTTGCAAGGTGTCTCTTATACCAACCGAAAATATTAGTGATGGATGAACCAGCTTTTGGACTGGATCCAAGAGCCAGATATGAGATGAAAGAAGTACTTCGGGAATTGATGGACGACGGAGTGACCATGCTTGTCAGTTCACATATTTTATCGGAATTATCTGAAATCTGTACCACGGTAGGGATTATTGAAGCCGGTAAAATGGTTGTTAGTGGTACCCTTGATGGAATTATGACGAAAGTGAATCAGTCAAATCCTATCGTTATGGAAGTGGTTGACGGTTTGGAAAAAGTCATTGCATTTTTAAAACAGAAGGAAGATGTAGAAACGATTTCAACCAATGAGCAGAAGGTATATGTAGGGTTTCGAGGAAGTCAAAAAGATGAAGCATTGCTTCTGCAGGGACTTTTAGGGCAGGGAGTGTTGATTTCCCAGTATGGAAGAGCTGAGAATAACTTAGAGTCTTTATTTATGCAGATTACGGAGAAGGAAGAATAAGGTGAGTAGTATGAAAAATCCGGTATTATCAAAAGAATTACGAGCCACAGCAAGAAGACCAAGACTGGTTTTAGGATTGTTTGTGTTTAATACGGTATTGGCATTTATGGTAGTTGCGGTATTTCGCCTGAATTTTTATATTAGTGCATCTGAGGTTTCTTATTCCAACGTGATTCGCTTTTTTAGCTGGATAGAAATTGCTGAGTTTTTGTTACTGGCATTTATTGTGCCGTCATTGATGGCTGGTTCAATTGCGGGGGAACGGGAAAAGCAGACGTTGGATATTTTACTTACCACACCAATGAGTACATTGACGATTATTGTAGGTAAGCTATTAGCATCAACCGGAACCATATTGCTTTTTATTTTTTCGAGTCTTCCCATTATGTCAGTTGTATTTTTAATTGGTGGGGTTGGGCTTTTTGATATTGTACTGATTGTAGTTTATGCCTGCGTCTTTGCTATTTACATTGGAAGTATCGGTATTTTCTTTTCATCAATATTTCGAAGAACCATATTTGCAACCATAACGACGTATGGAGCCTGTGTGTTTACCTGTGTGTTACCTTATGTTGCATACTGGATTGGTTATTGGATATATTTAAGTGGTGATGATGGACTTTCTGACGGTTTTCAGGTGCCTGGATGGCTTCTTTTGTTAGGATTATTTAGTCCGGTAGATTCTCTTGTGAGTATGCTAAGCTACCAAATTGCAGGAAATACATGGTATCGGCAGATATGTCTATTAAATATCAATGTGGATAGCTTTTGGCAGAGTGTAAACACAGGGGAGTGGATGTGTGCCAGTATGTTACTTCAAATGTTAGTTGCCGCAGTGCTTATTTTATTATCGGCAAAGATTTTGGAGCCTGTAAAAGCGGGAAAAAAACATTGGAAAATAGAAGAAAAAAATGTATAATTTTAAGGTACATTTTAGAGAAAAGGAAGTGTTGAAATGAAAGACTTAACAAAGGGAATGCCCGCGAAAGTAATTCTTTTATTCGCACTTCCTTTGATTTTGGGAAATATTCTTCAGCAGGTATACAATCTGGCAGATGCCAAGATTGTAAGTGAGTATGCCGGGGAGATTTCTTTTGCGGCAATCGGGGCAACCATGGTTATCGTAAATCTCATGACAGGTTTTGTAAATGGACTTACCCAGGGGTTTGGAATATTAATCGCCAGATGTTTTGGGGCAAAAGATGAGGTGCGAATGCGTAAGTTTATTGCAGGAACGGTGAAGTTGACGTTGATTGTGACAGTGCTTGTGACTGTGATTGGTGAATTGGTAATTCATAATCTGTTGGTGCTTTTAAAAACCCCGGATACCATTCTTTATGAGGCGGAATTGTACATCCGCATTCTTATTGGTGGATTTGTATGCAGTTGTGTATACAATATGCTGGCAAATATTTTGCGTGCAGTTGGCGACAGCAAAAGACCTCTTTATTGTCTGATGGGGGCTATAGGAATCAACATAGGATTGGATTTGTTTTTTATTACGGTATTGCATCTTGGAATAAAAGGTGCGGCAATTGCTACCGTGATTTCGCAAGGGATTGCAGCATTGTCCGTTGCTATGATTGTTTGGAAAAAATATAGAAGGATTATTCCAAGAAAGAAGGAATGGAGCCTTAATACAGACCAATATCTAAATCTTTCCGTTTCTGGTTTGTCTATGGGGTTTATGAATTGTATTGTAAGTTTTGGTACCATTATTTTGCAAAGTGGCATCAACGGTCTTGGAACGAATATTATTCAGGCACATACTGCCGGTCGAAAAGTGTTTGATGTGCTTATGGTGATGATTTTTACCGTTGGAATAGCCATGACAACTTATGTGAGCCAAAATCTTGGTGCCGGAAAAATAGACCGCGTGCGTCAAGGGGTAAGGCAGGCGATGATTGTAGAAACTGTTCTTACGACGCTGATGATACTTATTTGTTATACACTAGGGGGCAAAATGGTATGCTGGCTTGCCAGCAGTAGCGAGAAGGAAGTCATAGAACCTGGCGTTATGTACATACGTGTGGGGGTACTTTTCTTCTATGTGTTAGGGCCGTTGTTTGTACTTCGATGCTCTCTTCAGGGGTTGGGAAGAAAAATCGTGCCGGTTGTTTCCAGTGTTTTGGAATTGCTGGTGAAAATTGCATCGGTGTTATTTTTGGTGCCAAGATTACAGTATTTTGG
>JAFORL010000067.1 GCA_017393285.1 Lachnospiraceae bacterium | reverse complement strand
GTTTTGATTAAAATACGGAATATCAAACCATAAATTCAATAAATCATTCTCTTTTTCACCATCATAATCCCCTACAAACTGATCAATAATTGCCTTAATCACAATTTCATGTCCTGTAAGGTTATTTCCTTTAAATCCACCAGTTTCTGCATAAACAACTGGAAATCCCTGTTCCTGATAACGACGAACTACATTTCCAACATCATCACCAATCAACTCACCGGAACATCCGGTAAGAACCACATACAAATCACCTTCTACAACTGCCAGTGCATTTTTTACCAGCTCATCCAACTTCTTCTCCCCACCAAATACAATATCATTTTCTCCAACATTGGCACTTGGGATATTTCCTCCGGATGCAGCCGCTGCACCTTGAAAGCCATTGCAAAAACTTGTCAGGTAAAATTGTTTATACATACAACCTGGTCCACAGTTTGCGATGGGCACTCCACCTTTTATTGCCGCCACTGTATAGGCAGCTCCTACTGTACATCCATAATGTGGATGTACAATAGTTCCACTTTTTTCCTTTGTTTTCGCCATTTTATACTTCATCCTTTCCATTTTTGCTGCCACTATGTAGTACTTCATCTATAATGTCCGGATTCGTAGATAAGATAAATGGATCATTTTGTGCCTGCCACCAATCTGTATAAGGCAATTTTACATGTCTTTGTAACACTTTATTAAATCGTTTTCTCGCCAAAATGTCCAATAATATTTCACCTGTCCGAACAATTCCATCGTAACCAACCGGAATATGTTCATCTCCCATGGCGAGAGCTGGAATTCCTAATTTTGCTGCTTCCGGTGCCAAACCCTGATGTCGTATGATAACAAAATCGGTTTCCACTCTTCGTAAAACTTGTGGCAACTGATATGCCTGCGTTTTACTGACAGTGTAATGTTTAATGTCTCCATAATTATCAATCAGACTCTTTAAGGTATTTTGATGTTCTGCACCTCCATCGTAAACTGGATCATGATGGAAAACCACAGAACCTTGTACCTCTATTCCTAATTCACGCAACACAGAAATCAATCCATGGGCATAGGCAGAGCCTGTCATAATAAAGCCTTTGACTCCTTTAAACTTCTCCCGTAATGCCTGAATTTTTGGCAACACTCTTTCATGTTCTGCCTGTATGTAAGCTTCTGTTTCTTCTTCTTTTCCCACTACTTTACCAATGGCGCGCAACCATTCGTCTGTACCAACAATACCGTAAGGCTGTGGTGCATCAATCTGCGGTACGCCAAAATGCTGTTCCAGAATGGTAGCCATGTAAGATCCCAGTGTATGACAAAAAGTTGTAGTAGCAACTGCTTCTGAAGCCTGTGCCAATTCATCATAACTTGCACAATCTAACATATAATTGACCCGTAATCCCAAAGGTTTTAAAATATCGGTAAAATAATCGGTTCCCCATAAAGCTACAATGTTAATCAAATCCTTTTGTTTTTGTGGGTTTCTCTTAACAATTTTCTGGGCAACACCATGTTGTGAAATATCAAATCCGGTACTCCAATGTTTTGACCGGAAGCCTTCGCAATGAAGTGGAATAATAGGTACACCAATCTCTGGTTCCAATTCGCTGGCAATCCTGTCAATATCTTCTCCGATTATTGCAGTGGCACATGCCATAGAAATAAAAATCGCTCTTGGTGAAAACCTCTCCTTTGCTTCTCTGATTGCCTGTCTTAATTTATCACTGGCACCAAACACCATGTCCTTCTCAAGAAGGTTAGTACAAAAAATCCTCAAATTCTGTTTTGGTTTGTGTCTTCTTGTCAGTCCCATCTTAAAGGCTAAGTTAAAATGGCTGTTATCTGCAGCACACCCAATAGGAGAGTGCTGGATTAAAATACAGTCCGTTAAATTTCCAATCTGACATTCTACAATGGAGTTGGCACACATAGTCTGTTGTCCCAATGGGGTATGTAATTCACACAACCGGCATGCCTTTCCACCATCACCGGCACAACCTGTTTTCTCTCCTTCCTTTGGTAAGATACCCTGTTTTTTCTGTCTTCTTGTATCATAATTTGATTTTTCTACCAGTTCCTTTGCAGAACCATCCCAGGCAATAATTGTTCCTAATCTCATTTCTCGATTTTCCACGCTAGTCATTTCGAGATTAATTTTCTTTGCCATGTTGCAAACTCCTTCCTTCTTCTTGTAGTCAGTTATTTAATTGCTGCAAATGCGCCTTCCAAAGCATCAATCAAATCATCCACATGTTCTGTACCAATGGATAAACGAATGGTGTTTGGCTTAATACCTTGCTCACTAAGTTCCTCTACCGTCAACTGTGAATGGGTGGTAGATGCCGGATGAATGACCAATGACTTTACATCAGCTACATTTGCCAAAAGTGAAAAGATTTCCAAATTGTCAATAAATTTCTTCGCTTCTTCCTCTCCACCCTTTACATCAAAAGTGAAAATGCTGCCGCCACCATTTGGGAAATATTTTTGATACAATGCATGACTTGGCTCAGTTTCCAAAGAAGGATGATGGACTGCCTCAACCTGTGGATGTTTTGCCAGATACTCGACAATCTTT
>JAFORL010000066.1 GCA_017393285.1 Lachnospiraceae bacterium | reverse complement strand
TTTTAAAAATTGTATGATAATGGTACGCAAACCTTTACTGGCTGCTCGAATGCTCTGCCCCATGGCAGCAGTGGTCTTTCCCTTTCCATTACCGTAATATATTTGTACAATCTTTTTTTGCAATATATCCGAATGCATATGCTATTCTCCTCCTATGGTTATGTAACCGTTCAACTGGTGAACGAAACTGTTACGGTCCATGTAGTAATTGTATAGACCTGCCTGAACTGTTACATAGTTGCTCTACATATATCTATAAAAAGACTGTACAATTATAGCACAATTCCATTTGAAAATCCATGTGCATTTTTCACACGAAATTATGCGTTTTTTTCCTTTTTCTATCCTATTTATAAAAAATTGCAATTTGCTCTACGAAATTCCGGGACCTTAGGCATTTTCCATTGTTTCCCTCGTTTTTTCTTCCACTTCCAAACATTCCAATTTACTGACAGAAACCTCATAAGCAACCCGTTTTTCCACTTCGGTTTCGGAAAGTTTTTTCTGATATTCTCTGCTCTGGATTCGTCCCCACAACTGTATATGGGCACCTACTTGAAATTTTTCCGCATATCTTGCATTTCTTCCCCAACAGATACAAGGAATATAATCTGATTTTCCATAAGGACGATTGACTGCCACCAATAAATCTGCAATTTCTCTTCCCAAAGGGGTTTTTCTGTAGACCGGACTTTTGCATATGAAACCATCTAAGTAAATATGATTTGGCTTCATTTCACTTTCTCCCCCATCGCATACATGTACTTCTCTTGCAAATACAGAAAGTACCAGTCGATTTCTACTACTTTCATGGCGATTATAGGAACGGAACTGCCCCAAGACCTCAATATATTTTCCTCTATAATCCTGTTTTACGTCCAACAATCGTTCTGACACCATCAAAGGAATCACATCATAGGATTCACTTAATCTTCCCACTTGAATATAGAGAGAATAAAATCCCTCTCCAAATACTTCATGGCTAAAGGTAAAGGTGCTTACAATTTCTCCTGCTACACTTACTTGGTTGTTATCAAATACTTTATCTGTCATAGCTTCTACGACTCCTCTCTTTTCTTGGCCTTTTTGGCGCCTGTTTCTTGTTCCATCATCAGCGTGATGCATTTTCATTAGTTAATATATGCACCCTCTCCACAGAATAGAACTTCTTTTTTATTTTTGTCTACTCCAAAATATTTGATTTTGCACAAAGTCCTGCGTTCATTCTTTCCTGATAACCAGAGAAATACATGTAGCTATATCATTTTGTGCACCTTTTTTTACACTTGTAGTCCTTGTAACAGTTCACAAAAATGCAGTTTGTATCTTGTAAATTTCACCAAATATGATACAATAGATGTGTTGTGCTTTTCATTCATTCCCTATAGAGCAACTTATATACATAGCGAATGTCCCATGCTGTAGCCAAACCTTAGGCAAAACAGTCATGAACCTATTCCGATGGGTATAGAAAAGGCAATAGAAACTTACAACCTAAATTTTGAAATAAGAAAGAGGTTATATCATGAAGAGAGACGATATCAGAAATATTGCGATTATTGCTCACGTTGACCACGGTAAAACTACATTGGTAGATGAATTACTAAAACAAAGTGGTGTATTTCGTTCCAATCAAGACGTGCAGGAACGTGTCATGGATTCCAACGACATCGAACGTGAACGTGGTATTACAATTTTATCCAAAAACACTGCAGTGGAATATAATGGTGTAAAGATTAACATTATCGACACACCGGGACATGCGGATTTTGGTGGAGAAGTAGAACGTGTATTAAAGATGGTAAATGGTGTTGTACTCGTAGTAGACGCCTTTGAAGGTCCTATGCCACAAACCAAATTCGTATTAAAGAAAGCCTTAGAACTTAACTTGCCTGTTATCGTTTGCCTGAATAAAATAGATCGTCCGGAAGCAAGACCGGAAGAGGTAATTGACGAAGTATTAGAATTATTTATTGATTTGGATGCCAATGAAGATCAGTTAGAGTGTCCATTTATCTATGCTTCTGCAAAATCTGGTTACGCTATGTTGGAAGCAGATGACGAACCAGTGGATATGAAACCATTATTTGAAACCATTTTGAGTTATATCCCTGCACCAGAAGGTGATCCGGATGCCAGCTTACAAACCTTGATTAGTACCATTGACTACAATGAATATGTTGGTCGTATTGGTGTTGGTAAGGTGGATAATGGTACCATTAAGGTGAATCAGGAAGCTGTCATCGTAAATGCCCATGAGCCAGATAAATCCAAAAAAGTACGTGTCACAAAATTATATGAATTTGAAGGTTTGGAAAAAGTGGAAGTCACTGAAGCAAAACCAGGTGCTATTGTTGCCATTGCAGGTATTGCTGATTTGAGCATTGGAGATACCATTTGTTCTCCTGAAAACCCAGTTGCCATTCCATTCCAAAAGATTTCTGAACCAACCATTGCTATGCATTTTATGGTAAATGACAGTCCTTTGGCTGGACAAGAAGGTAAATTTGTTACTTCCCGTCATTTGCGTGACCGTTTGATGCGTGAATTAAATACAGATGTCAGCTTACGAGTAGAAGATACCGACACCACAGAAGCCTTTAAGGTATCCGGTCGTGGTGAGTTACATTTATCTGTATTAATTGAAAATATGCGTCGTGAAGGCTACGAGTTTGCTGTTAGTAAGGCAGAAGTTCTTTACAAAGAAGACGAAAATGGAAAATTATTAGAGCCAATGGAGCGTGCCATCATTGATGTACCAGAAGAATTTTCCGGTAGTGTCATCGAAAAATTAAGCCAACGTAAAGGAGAATTACAAAACATGACCGTTGCCAGTGGCGGCTATCAACGTTTAGAGTTTATCATTCCTTCTCGTGGATTGATTGGTTATCGTGGAGATTTCATGACCGATACCAAGGGAAATGGTATTTTAAATACTTTATTCGAATGTTACGGACCATTTAAAGGAGAAATTTCATACCGTGACCGCGGTTCTTTAATTGCATTTGAAGCAGGTGAGTCCATTACTTACGGTTTATTCAATGCCCAAGAACGTGGTACCTTATTCATTGGTCCAGGTGAAAAAGTATATGCCGGTATGGTAATCGGACAAAATGGTAAGACAGACGATATTGAATTAAATGTATGTAAAACCAAACATTTAACCAATACCCGTTCTTCCAGTGCAGATGAAGCACTTCGCTTGGTACCACCTAAGGTAATGAGCTTGGAAGAAGCACTAGATTTTATCGATACAGATGAGTTGCTGGAGATTACACCTGAGCACTTGCGTATTCGTAAGAAGATTTTGGATCCTACTATGCGTATGCGTGCAAAGAGAAACGGAAAATAATCTCTTATGAACAAAGAGTTTTGCTTGCAAAACTCTAGCGCGACCGCGGTATTGCGCAGCAATTAACTCCATCTCCGCGGTCTGCGCATCCTCGGGTCGCGTTTTTTATGTAATAGGAAATTGCATCGCAATTTCCTACTACATAACCAAAAGGAGTCAGCCCTAAAAAATGGGTTGACTCCTTTTGGTATAATGAACTTTCTTGTAACCAGTTGACTTGTGGCAACTACAAAGTACGCATGTCTATTTACTTTCCTGCCCTGACAAGGCATTTTGCTTTGCATCTTCTTCTTTCAGTAAAGCTTCTGTATCCTGTCCTTGTGCTGCTAATTGCGCCAAACGTTCCAATTCTAATCTCTCTTGCTTTCTCTTTTTCTTTCTCCTTTGTTTTTGTTGTGCCAGTTTTGTATTATAAACTGCTGCCACATCTTCCACATCACCCATGGCAATGACATTACCATGTTCCAGCATAACGGCTTTGTTACAAATACGTCGTACTTGCTCTAAAGAATGGGATACAAACAATACCGTAACCCCTTGAGCAAACATAGACTGAATACGAGCTTCACTTTTCTTTCTAAAACGGGCATCCCCCACAGATAAAACCTCATCCAAAATTAAAATTTCTGGCTTTACTACTGTAGCAATAGAAAATCCTAATCTAGCACGCATACCGGAAGAATAATTCTTCACCGGCACATCAATGAATTCTCCTAATTCTGAGAATTCAACAATTTGTTTATATTTCTTTTGGATAAATTCTTTGGAATATCCCAACAAGGCACCATACAAATAAATGTTTTCTGCACCTGTATATTGCTTGTCAAATCCAGCTCCCAACTCCAACAAAGGAACAATCTTTCCCTTGCTGACTACTCTTCCTTCTGTAGGCTTCAATACACCGGCAATCACCTTCAACAAGGTACTTTTTCCTGCTCCATTCAGTCCCACAATACCTACACGGTCACCTTTTTTCACTTCAAAATTGACATCTTTTAATGCCCAAAATTCTTGATAGGTCAATTCTTTTTTTATAAATTTAATGAAATATTCTTTTAAATTATCAACTTTTTCTTTAGATAGGTTGAACTTCATTCCAACCTGTTCCACACGAAGCGCAACTTCCTGCTCCTGCGTTTCCTTATTCTCTACCATATGCTCCATATGATATACCTCCATCTTTCCTTCATAAACCATCTAAATCTCTCTGCACCCTATTGTTCCATACAGAAAAACCTATATTTTTTCATCTGTGTTTCATCACTTGCTTTTCTACTACAAAACGAAACAGATTACTATCACTACAGCTTCTTTTAGATATTCAAGATAAATTCATCCTGCTTCTTGTAAAATACGTATATACCAATGACAAGCAATACAAGGGATACCATACCTGAATAAAGCAAAGCAAATCCATCTAAATGTTTATGATAAAATACAGCATTTCTAAAATTATAGATAATACTAAACATTGGATTAAACTTAAGGATATCTGCATGTAAGCCCAATGATTTTGGTTCATAGAAGATACAGGAACAATACATCATCAAGGTCAACATAACGCCCCATAAATATTCTAAATCTCTAAAAAATACTTCTACGGTTGCTAAAATCATACTAGTTCCCAAAGAAAATAAAAATAAAACGCCCAAAGGAATGATACCTAAGATCGTATGTGCTGTTGGAACCACTCTAAATATAATCATAGCGCCTACTAACACAATCATGGAAATCATAAAAATAACAAAATTAGATAGTACCGAAGCCAAAGGATACATATACTTTGGAATATATACTTTTCGGATCATACCACCATTACTTCGTATGGATTTTGCTGCCACTTTCGTAGAACCACTATAAAAAGAAAACAACAAACGTCCTGTTAAAATATATACCGGAAATGCATCTCCTTTTCCTTTCAAAATACCAAATACTAAGGATAAAACCAAAGTAGTCAATATGGGTTCAATTAAGGTCCAGACAATTCCCAACTTAGAACGTCTATACTTTAGTTTGATATCCTTCTTTACCAATTCTGATAATAAAAATTTGTATTTTGTAAAATTACCAATATACCGCTTCACTTTTCTATATCCTTTCTTTCTCTCTGCAAGATTTTGCAAACCCTTCAGCAGTTGGCTGACCGGTTCAGTAATTGAGCAACACAATCCATATATACCCAATTCATCTCTGTTTTCTATCTTCCTACAATTAACAAGTAAGCCTGCTAACCTAAGGGAACTATTCTGATTCCTTTTCTTTTGTTTCCTGTAAAATCTTACACATAGTAAGCATGGCCTCTGTTTCGTCCACACCATCACAGATTACTGTAACTTTATCTCCATATCTAATCTTAGCAGCTAACACATTTAAAATACTTTTTAAATTAATCTGCCTGTCATGTACCTGAAATAGTATCTGACATTCATATTTCTGCGCTTCTTCACACAAAAACATGGCTGGGCGCAAATGTATGCCTACTGGGTTTGTGATTTCCACTTCATTTGTCACCATAAAACTCACCCTTTCCCAAGCTGTAAAATTTTCTAGTTGTTGTCAAAAAACATTTTATTATGTATTATCTGCGCAAACATTATTACTATACTACGATTCTTCTTGTAATTCAACCTCTGATTGTATTTCTTCTGATTTTTCCTCAGGCGTTGCTGTCAACATTGGATTTTCTGTCGCTTCTACCGGCTCATTGGTAGTTTCCTCTTCCTTTTCCTTTTCTTTTTCGCTGAGCCGTACCTTCACATAACTGGTATTTTCAATCAAAACAGAATCGCCCACCACAAATTTAACCTCTAATTTGTGCAAACCTTCTTTCAGGTCTTTGCAATCAATATAAGCCCCCAAATCACTGGCGGTAATAGAAGATGTATTACCGGCATTGGCCCAAATTGCCTCCACAGCAATGGTGTCAGTTCCAGATACAAAGGCAGCCTCATATTCCTCGCTCAAATTTTTGATGGTAATATCACTAATCGGAATATGTACGGTTTGTAATTTCTGGGCAGAAATGGTTACCTTGACATTGATACTCTCCACACTGTCTACCACTTTTACGCCACTTGGTAAATACTCTGACAAAGCAAATTCTGTTTCTATATTTCCATTGGCTCCATTAATCGGACAAGATATGTGGATGAAATCACATTTTTCCAAGGCGCTCTCTGTACCGGTAATGGTAACAGACTGTGGTTCATAATCTACAGAAATCAAATGATAATTTTTCGCCGGCGTACCGGTCGCTTCCACCAAAATCGGCACCGTCTTGGTCTCATATACAGACACCGAAACCCGCACCTTTTCACTGCTAAATTTCAGACGACTGGAATCCATCAGTTTTCCATTGGCATCGTAGGCTTGGGGTTTTAGATTTTTCAAAAAATCTCCTGTCATGTTGGATACATCCAATGTAACACGCACTTCCGAAACCCGCTCAATTTGTGACTCCGCACCGGATACCTTAATCAAGTTGGGACGCATGCGAATTTCTCCCAAGGCATAGCCATCCGGCAAACTTCCTTCGGTGGTAACATCCACTTTGTATTGATCGGTCTTTTCATCATCCAAATCTATGGTTAACATCTTGGTATCCGATTGCAATTCCACATACTCATATTTTGGACAGGATAATTGTATATAGGCAGCATTTGTCATGGACAAAGAAGATAAATCCGCCACTGCCTGTATATCCGAACTTTGTAATCGATGCAGTATACTTCTCTTACCAGAAGCCTTTACATCAATGACTCCCCCTTCTTTTACCTCATACACCTTATCCAATTCTTCAATTGCACTTTCGTTTTCGATTGTTACTGTCACGTTTTTAAAGACCTTTGTGGTCACCGGATCATTTACATTATTTACAATGATCCAAACCAATACTGCCAGAACCCCTGCCAAAATTTTCAAGGAGAGGTTATTGGTTATCATCTCTCTCGTTGTACTTAGTTCTATTTTCATGTTCAACTCCAATCTATGGACATTTGCAACGGTGCAGACAAATACTGAACCGCCGAAGAATTTCTTCTACTTTTGTCTCATCCCCAAAATACGAAGTTTTCTTTTTTCCATAACAACCTGACCTGTAAAGGTTCGCAATTTATTCTTTAAATATTCCCCATCTACATTTCGAATCAATGTACCTCGAACAGCGATAGATACTTTTCCCGTCTCCTCTGATACAATAATGGTCAAGCTATCTGTCACTTCGCTGATTCCTACGCCTGCACGATGTCGGGTACCTAAATCCTTACTCAACTCCATGTTGTCAGATAAGGGCAAATAACAGGTTGCTGCTGTAATCCGATCTTCATTGATGACAATCGCGCCATCATGCAATGGGGTATTGTGTTCAAAAATATTGATCAACAACTGACTGCTTACTGCCGCATCCAGTACAATACCTGTTCTCTCATATTCTATCAAAGATTCCATATTGCTAATTACCATCAAGGCACCGGTCTTGGTCTTTGCCAATTCATAGGTTGCGCGGACAATTTCATTGATTGTCTTGTTTGATAATTTTTCATTTCTGTTCTTTACATCATCAAAGCCAAAAATGGATTTAAACCACTGATTTCTTCCCAACTGTTCCAGCGCTTTTCTCAACTCCGGCTGAAAAATTACTACAATGGCTGTAATTCCCACACCAATACATTTTTCAAAAATCCATAAAATGACATTCATTCGAAAAACAACGGCCAACAAACAGACTGCTAAAAGCATAATCAAACCTTTTAACAAGGTCCAGGCTCTCGTTTTCTTGATCCAGATAATAAACTGATAGATTGCAAAAGCGATAAAAAACATCTCAATAAAATCTGTAATTTTAAATTCCGACCACTGAATCCACAACCCGTACATTTTGATATATTCTATAATCCGATCCATACTGCCTCCTTCCATCACAGATGGTACAAATGTCCCATCTGTCTATGTCTGCCTCTCATCTATAATGATTGCGCATTCTTTTCCCTGTTGGTAATCCTCCCGCTAAGACAGAAGGATTACTTTCGTTTCATTTTTACTTTCGGTACGGCTTTCACATAATAATAATACTCTTCGTCTTCAAATTGCGTGTACTCTACTGCTCCATAATCCAACACCAAATAGCCAAATCCTATGGCATAAGCCAGCAGCAAAGAGCCGAGGGTCTCCGTCAATAGCCAGATTACATTTCCTTCCAGCCATCCTTTTTGCATTCCAACAAAAGAAAGAATAAAAAATAGGAGGCCACCAATGCCGATTCCACTTTCCATTGCATAGGCATACGAACGTCTTCGCAGCCAAGCCACCAAGAGCATAACGATTACAATCAATCCCGCCATCATATATATACCGTACAGCTCCTGCAAACCTGTCACACATTTTTGAAACAAATCCAAGGGATTGTTCTCTTGCTTTACGACAGACTGTATTTTCATAAACCACTGCAATAAAACATAGATGCCTAATCCACTCAGGCATGCGTAAATGCCACTATATCCCAGTGTAACAGCACCAATCAAGGCAACTGCCGTATACATACGGAAGGCACACAAAATAGGAATAATAAAAGCCAACCAAAGCGTTTCCTTTTTTCCTCTTGCCATAATGTAACAAATCGCCAGTCCACCCAAAGCCATACAGGCAGCCAAAATCGGCGAATCGTTGTAATTTTGCGCCACCAACAAAAGCAGACACAATACCATTACAATTTTACTATGTAAAAAGCTACACACGAAACCAAAAATAATCACAAAAATAGGATAAAAAAATAGTTTTTGGAAGCCCATCGTATATCCCATATATCCTAACAAAAAATAAATTGCCAGCATTCTGCCAGACCAATTCCATAATAATGCATTTGCCATATACCGATCATACAATTTTTCCCGCATTTGCAATGCCAACTGATACATATACCCTTTATTCATGCTCGCCTCTCTGTTCCTTTTGTTTGCAATACAAAATATATTTGTGTAACATACTATCGTATCGTTTTGTTTTTCTCTTTGCCAATACATAAATTCTACAGTAGAACATATAACTGACAGCGGCTGCAAACAACAAAATCACAAGCAATTCTATGAAACGCAACTGTGCATTTCGTACCAAAGAATCCACCGATTTGATATTGAGCCAGGAAGCCGTATGTGCAGCCAACACACACATTCCCATCAGACAAAGAATACATCCCAGTTTCAAACAGATTAAAATGGTATGCATGCGCACATAATCCCGTTTTCTAACAGATGCAATGGCAATTTCCCTCTGGTGATACTTCTCATAGATGGATAACTGTGTCATCATTTGTATCTTTTTCTCATCCAATCTTTCGCCCTCCTTGTCAAAAATGTGTCACACTTTTATTGTACCACAAAATCTTTCATTTCCCAAGTCACAAACTTATTTTT
>JAFORL010000065.1 GCA_017393285.1 Lachnospiraceae bacterium | reverse complement strand
TATATGCAAAAACAAATTTATATGGATTGGTAAAATCATCACAATCTTCATCCACTTCTTCATATCCTATCACCTCTTGATAGTTCTTGATAATCATAGATAAATTAGTGGTAAGCGATGAATAACACAGCGTATTGTATAATTCATCGCTTATGTTTTAATTAATGTGGTAAGTCCTCAAGCTTATCCGATGCTATATTTTCAACGTCAATCAATCCAGTGCATCGTTCCTTGATAAAATCACTCCATGGCATCAGTTGTTCAATACCTTCGGACCCACCTTTTAAACAGCCCGGCATGTACAACAATAATGTATAGAGATATTGATACACATTTAGATCATTGGCTTTTGCAGTCTCTACCAGACTGTATATGATACTGCTTGCTACAGCTCCATCTACAGATGTATGGAATAGCGAATTCTTTCTGCCAATTGCATAACTCTTAGCGCATCGCTCGGCTGCATTGTTCGAAAGCTCACATCGTCCATCCTGCAGATAGGTGCGTAGACTTTCCCTATGATTTTGGGCGTACTTCACCGCCTTCTCGAACTTGCTACCTTTTGTAGGTACTAGCGAGTCGATCCATGCAAAAAAGTTCTCCCAAATAGGAACTTCTTGTTCTAATCTTTTCTTTTTTCGTTCTTCGAAGGACAATTCTTTGAATTCTCGCTCCAAATAGAACAGTTTGTTGCAATAAGCCACTCCAATCTCCGCAGGAATGTACTTTTCTAAGTCTTTTTGCGGGATTTCCGGCTCATTGATTGCTTCTGGCGAATGGATATCTAACAGCTTAATAGATTTTTTTCGCTCTGCTGGCAATGCCTCAAAAAACTTTCTTCTACAATGAGCCATGCAGCATGCCAAAAGGACGTCCTCTACCTTGTTATAGCCTTGATAGCCATCACACTGTAGCATTCCTTGGAATCCTTTTAGGAACTGCTGAGGATAAATGCCACCTCTTCCCGGTTGGTATTCATACAATACAATCTTAGGAAGTCCATCGCTTCCAGACGTATAAATCCACATGTAAGAGGTTGATTGTGGTGTCTTTCCATCTTCTCGTAATACCTGGCAGGTTGTCTCGTCTGCATGGATCACTTCTCTTGATAAGAGTGCTTCGTGCAAACATTCGTAGATTGCCTTCAGATATTTATCAGTAGACAAAATACACCAATTTGCCATGGTTTCTCTTGGGATTTTTACACCCAACTGTTTCATGGTTGCTTCTAAACGATAGTATGGTAATCCCATAAAACATTTTTGAAACATAATATAAGCAACTGCAGAAGCAGATGCTGGACTATGCGGGATCAAAGCTGCCGGCGCAACTCCTTTTTTGAATGAACCATCATGATCCTTCTTACACTCGGGACAGATCAACACTTCCTGCATGTAATGAATACGCTCCACCTTAGCTGGCGTAATACGGATCTCTTCTCGTATAAATGTAGAAGCCATTGGAACCATTTCCGAATTACACCATTCACAGAAACGCTCATCATCCGGAACCTTACACAAAATCTCTCTGATTGGTAAATCTTTATACAGATCATCTCTTGTAGCTTTTGGCTTTCGTTCTTTTGTATGCGCTTTCACATGGTTCTTTTTGGCCTCTTCCTTTTTTGGTTCCTCTGTTGCTTTTGATGCAGAAGTTTTTTCACTACGAACGCCAAATATCTGACGTTTGAATTCTTCCAGAGTTTCCTCCAGGTTTGCTTTTATAGAACGCAACTCATCTATCACTATTCGCAGGTCTTCTATCGTCTTTTCTTGCTCCTCGATGCGAGATGCTTGCATTTCATTTATCTGTTTTAATAGTTTTACTTCATCTTGTAGCGACATCTCGCACCTCCTGACATTTTTCTTATAATCATTATAAAAAATATCAGAAAGATTGGCAAATATGCGCCCGAACCTCTATCGTCATTTTGACGGTGTATAACATTTCAAAAAAACTTGATAATCCTATGATTTTCAGCTTTTTTTAGGTATGTTATCCACATCAATGCCCTAAAAACAATCATTCCAACAGCAGGAAAGAACTTTCAGAGCATTGATGTGGATAACCATTCTTTTTTTTACAAAAAACGGTTATTCACGAAATTTTATTTTCTACATATTGCACATATTAAAATGACCTTTTTATTATCTATTTGCAACCTTTTTCCCTTTTATCATTTCTCAATTGAACAATCGATGGCTCCTTATCAAATGAAAAAGTAACTGAATTTTCGATGGTCTATTAACTGAAAATTTAATTAACAAATGCACTTACCTAGGACATCTTTTTCTGTTCCATCGCACTTCCTCTTTCAGTACTTTTCCTACACTCTTTCCACCAATGATACAATTCTCTGGCATTTCCTTATTTACTACTGTATATGCAGATACTAAACTATCTCTCCCTATAGTAATACCTTTTTGTACCATAACATTTGTGGTCAGCCACACATGATCTTCTATCTTCACCTTTTGAGGTTTATTTACTGCTCTGCCCTCGTCGTCTAATAAACAATGAAAATCGCTATCATAGATAATAACATTTCTTCCAATCATAACATCTTCTCCAAATTCAATGTGCTTATCTGCTATAATGACACTTCCTCCATTTGCTGAAAAATATCCTGTTTCTAGAATTGCATTTTCTTTAATCTCAACGACTGTATTATAAAACAAGTATGCTCCATTGTTACACTTCCACACAGCATTTGCATCCATTCGTATATGTGTTTCACTCTTCGACTTCTTCAACTTATTTGCAGTTATCTCTAAATCTTTACCTTTCAAATAAATTCGAGCAGATGGTGCTAATTGCATTACTGTTCCTTTATACGGTATAATTTTCGCACTGCCTTCT
>JAFORL010000064.1 GCA_017393285.1 Lachnospiraceae bacterium | reverse complement strand
CAATCGAGTATTACCCTATGAAACACTATAAATGTTGTGGCATTATAAAAAATATAGCAGATGCATAAAAAAGGAATATTTGGATCATTCAGTTTTATTGATTCGTGCATATGAAGGAGAGTTAAAATATTATACATCTTGACGAATAATGATGTGAAAAATTAGGGCTGTCGCAGGAAGAAGGCAAGACACAAAGTATAGCATAACGTTTGTATAGGAGCTGCTATATTTTGTGATGTCTTTCTTTGTGCGACAGCCTCTTGATTTTTGTTTAGGCTGGTGTCTGCTGAACAGCCTATATGCTCTCATTGTGTTTTACTCTTCGTTGGTAATGCCGTAGCTTTCTGCTAAATAAATGGTCTTTTGCGCCCAGTTAAAGTGGGTTTTGTATTCGTTCATTCGATTCTTTTGCGCACTGCCGGCAACCATTGTGTTCTGTGTCTTTTCCCAATTTAGAATTTGAACGGCGTCGTTAAAATCACTTTGTGATACTTGATACGCTTGGTTAATGATAGGAATCTGATTAGGATGTATGGCGGTCTTTCCGATAAAACCACAAAGTTTATCTTCTTTTATTTCGTTTCTAAGTCCAGTGTCCCAATGGGCACCAGAATAATACTCCCAAACTGGACCGGACACTACATAATCTAATCCGTAAATGGTAATGATATCAGAAAAAATATTGGAAATCGGTTTAATCTGATGAATGGATTCCGTTGCGTGTCTTCTAAAACCAAAAATATGACACAAATCATTTCCGCCTACACGAATATTTAATACACGATCTTCAATTTTTGATAAAGAATCTTTTAAGCTATATAAAATATCTGTTCTGTTCTTCAAATGAATGATGGAAGAATTTTCATAAATGGGCATCATGTAAATCGGTTTATTTGCATACTCATTGGTACGAATGATTTCATTGATATACTGTTCTGCATTGTCATAACTAAATTTCGGAATGATATAACCGGTAATGATTTCCATGGCATTGCGCAATCGTTGGGTTAATGAGAAAATCTGTTTTGGATTTCTCACCCGAATAAAAATTTTAGGCAAATAAAAATGATGCACCTGGTAGTGATTGTAAATTTTTTGAATCGAAGCAATTAAAGTTTGCTCTGCTTCTTCTACATAATGGTCACTAATGGTGTCTTCTAAGCACAGGGCAAGAGAATATTTCGTGCCTATTTTTTCGTGAATAATGGAATCGGCAAGGGATTCTCGGTTGGCAGGGCAATACAGTAACGCGCCTACACTATAATATAATATATCGTCTTTCATATTTTCTCCTTCTTTTTTACATCTGTTTTCATTTTTCAAAGTCCCCCTCTTGTCAGTCTACGGACACTACCATAAATACAAGTGGGTTTACTTTAAAACCAACTGTTAACGTAGTTGATTTTGTATTCGTATGCACAGTTTTCGACCGAAACAAAGACCGTCAGGTCAAAGGGAAGGTCAGAACACTGGCGTGCAAGGCTTTTCCTCTCAAATCAGTGGTAGCATACTGTAATCAAATACTGTAGTTTTAGAATTTTTTACATGCTATCATGTTAACATAGTTAAAAAGAAAAGAAAAGTAAAAAATAAAAGTTATCATGAGTAAGTGTATAGGGAAAACAAGGTATATTTGTTGCTTGAAATAAAATATAGAGTATGATACAATTTTTTAAAAGAATTGTAATAACGGGAGGAAATATGAAGTTGAGTGGGAAAAAAATACAGATTTCTTTTAACGCACCAGTGATACTTATATTCACAGTTTTGAGCTTCTTTGTCTTGCTTTTAGATAAAGTGACTGGTGGGTTTTCTACCAATGCGTTATTTAGCGTATATAGATCTTCTTTATTTCAGCCCTTGACATATTTTAGATTTTTTGGACATGTGCTTGGACATGCCAATTGGGAACATTTTATAGGAAATATTATGCTTATTTTGGTTGTAGGACCATTATTGGAGGAAAAGTATGGTTCTATCAATGTTTTAGTGACGATCCTGCTTACTGCTTTTATAACAGGTCTTGTAAATTATGTATTATTTCCGCATGCGCAGTTATTGGGAGCCAGTGGAGTGGTATTTGCCATGATTTTGTTAGCTTCCTTTACCAGTTACAAGGATGGAAAGTTACCTGCTACATTTATATTGGTATTTATTCTTTATATCGGACAGCAGGTGTATCAGGGAATTTTTTTGCAGGATAATGTATCAAATTTGACACATATTATCGGAGGAGGCATAGGTGCAGGCTTGGGCATTTTTATGAACAAGAATAAAATGAGTAGATATTGAGGGTGAGATTATAGTATGTTAGAACATGTAAAAATTCAGAACCTTGATGATTATTTTTTAGAATTAGAAAGTAGATTACAAAAAGGTGTTTATTTCTATAGAATCAACGGTTATTCTAATGAGATAGATGATTTTATACAAAAGTATTATGAAGAAGCAAGAAAAATGGGTGTCGTGATTGAAGGAAGAATTCCCAACCCGGATGAAAAGAATCTTGCTTATTATAATGAAATTATGGGTATGCAGTTTGAGATGAATGTGGATTTTATTTCTTCTCATTTAGGAAAATGGTTACCTAGAATGCAAACGAGTCAAAGACAGCAGGTTGCAGAAGCAATTTATCATCAATTGGAACAACTGAAACAGAAGGGCAAGACGGATAATATGCTGAAAAATGCATACATAAAGTTTATGTGCTGGCTATATTATAAGTTTGAACGTATTGTCAATCAGTTGGGAAATAATCATTTGCCTAAAATCTTGTATGAAGGCAGCATCAGTAATTATGAATTGATGCTGATTACCATTTTATCTCATGCAGGTTGTGACGTGGTTTTATTACAGTATGCCGGTGATCAAAGTTATTTACAATTAGATCCAAATTCGGAGCACGCTGATGTGCTACAAATCGCAGATTTGCAACCATTTCCAGAAGGATATAGTTTGCAATTGCTCAATCAGAAAGCGCAAGACAATTGGAACCGGGAGCGTTTGTACGGAACGAAGCCACAGGTATCCAATTGCACGAACGCATGGATCACAGGCAATGTTTGGGAGGATTTACGCAAAAGCGTAGTGCGCAGAGGAGAGGATCCGAAGTTTTTTTACAACTGTTTTTGCAGAATGAATGGTGTGGAAGACAAACTGATATATCCCAATGAATTATTGCAATTCCGACAGGAATTAGAAAATGCAAAACGTAGGGTTGTGGTTGTAAATAAACAGATTCCCATACCTACAATGGAAGAAATTTCTGCCATAAAGAGAAGCAATTATACCAAACTGGATCAGTTAATTATGGAATTGCAGGGAAATATTTCAGACAGAGTGCCTGCGGAGCTTCAAAAACTGATGCGAAAAGTTTTTGTGGATTGCATGTATGAGGAAGAAAAAATACAGCAGGGAAACTTGAATAAAATAACCAATCAGGCGGTATATTTACTTTGTTGGCTCAAACGATACGGTGACAAGTTATTCGCCAATTGGAAGATGCCGGAGATTGCCTGTTTTATTTATATGGGTGGCTGTAAAACGGAACAGGAAACTTTCTTTGTGCGATTCTTAGCAAGATTGCCTGTGGATGTTATTATTTTGTGTCCAAACTTGAATTATAAATGCTGTTTGACAGACAAACTTTTATATGAGAAAAATGATACGGAAAGTTTATCCTTGGATGTGTTTCCGGAACAGAATGCCCAAATGAGAATGGGAACTGTTGCCTATCATGCGGAACGTGAGTTGGATACCCTGATGTATCAGGATACCGGTCTCTACCGCAACCAGCAATATAGTAAGGCAAATATCATAAACCTGCAAACCATGTATGAAGAAATCAAGATTTTATGGGATCAGGAATTAAAATATAGACCGAATTTTAGTACGGTAGATGAAACGGTAAATATGCCTGTGATTTTTGCAAAGATATCTGGGGTGAAAGACGGTTTGGTGGCACCTTATTGGGTGTCTGTCAAGGAATTGATTACAGAAGATACGATTGTCGTACGAAAGGCACCTTATATTTCGCCTACATCTTATAATCCTATGAAGGCTTTTGCCGCAGAGTTTTATAAGAATGGCAGATTGTTAAAGAATGTCATTAAGCAGCATCCAAAATATCCCTACAGTATTTTAAGGGAGGAAATGCAAGATTTCGTGTTGGATCAATTAGAAAATTTAATTCATCAAAAGTTGATCAAAGGCATTGGCGAGAACGGTACAGAGTTTACTGCAATTGCACAGATTTTAAATATGCCAAAAGAAATTTTGAGGATGTTGCAAAAGTTTGATTTTACCAAAAAGAATCCGAAGATTGTGTACATTAATACCACAGAAACCTTGATTTCATTAGAGGATTCTATTTTGTTGACATTCCTACATTTAGTTGGTTTTGATATTGTATTTTTTGTGCCAACCGGTTATCAAAGTATAGAGAAGTATTTTGCACAACCGCTTATGGAGGAACATCAAATCGGGGAATATAAATATGATTTGAAAGTTCCGGATTTTAAAAAGGTTTCTGCAAAGAAGCCTAGCTGGGCAGATCGTTTATTTGGTCGATGCTAAACCAGCAGGAATTGCCTTGCAGCTAAGCTGTGGAGTGATTTCCTATTACATAAAAAACGCTCCGAGAGGATGCGCAGACCGCGGAGATGGAGTGAATTGCTGCGCAATACCGCGGTCGCGCCAGAGTTTTGCAAGCAAAACGCTTTGTTCTAAAAATGAATAAGAAAAAAAGTAAAACAAGGGAGGAAAAAAAATGGGACTTGATTTTAGTAAAGGTGGAGCAACTACAACACAGACAGCTACTGCTTCTGATGTAACAGTTTTGCCAGAAAGTACAGACATTGCTGTAGTGGAACAATATGATATTGTTGCAGATCGACAACAAATGAATCAGGAACTTGTGAATTCAGAAGAAGTGGATCGTATTGTCAGCACTATCGAAGTACATAATTTAGATACCATCGTATCTTTTGGTGCAGAGGTTGCAGAAGAAATTTCAAAGGCATCGGATATTGTTTTAAATAGCATGAGTATGTCGCAATTGGATGATACCAGTGAGATGTTAAATGTTCTTGCAAAGATTATGGATAAATTTGATATTGAAGAGCTAAAAGAAAATCCAGGTTTGTTCAGCAAACTTTTTGGAAATTTGAAGAAACAGTTAGATAAAATTTTAGCAAAGTATCATACTATGGGTGAAGAAGTAGATAAGATTTATGTGCAGTTAAAAGGCTATGAATCAGAGATTAAGCAATCCAACAAAAAATTAAGTATGATGTTTGATGCAAATGTAAATTATTATCATGATTTGGTTAAATATATTTTAGCTGGTGAGCAGGCTTGTAAAGAAATTCAAGCATACATCGAACAAAGACAACAGGATATGCAGACCACAGGAGATCAGTCTATCCAGTTTGAGCTTACCAGTTTGAATCAGGCATTGATGATGATGGAGCAAAGAACACAGGATTTAAGAACGGCAGAAAGTGTTGCTATGCAGTCCATCCCTATGATTAAGACAATGGAATTTAGTAATTATAATTTGGTGAGAAAGATTAATTCAGCTTTTATTGTGACTTTGCCGGTATTTAAGCAGGCATTGGCACAAGCTATTTTGCTTAAAAGACAAAAGTTGCAGGCAGAAGCAATGTCTGAATTAGACAAGAAGACAAATGAAATGTTGCTGAAAAATGCACAGAATACAGTTGCTGTATCCCAAGCTACAGCAAGAATGGCATCTGGAAGTTCTATTCAGATTGAAACTTTGGAAAAAACTTGGAGAACCATTACCAGTGGTATTGAAGAAACCAAGAAGATTCAAGAAGATGCCAGAAGAAAGAGAGTGGAAGATCAGGCTAGATTAGAAGTAATCAAGAATGAATTCAATCAGCAGTATCATATGCCAGCAAAAACAAATATTTAATAATTTGCGACAGTTGATATAGAGCTGTACTTTTATGGTGCAGCAGATAAAGAAAAAAATGATAGGAGGAAGTATGGGGCAAGTTAAGCACAAGTCGTATTGTCCAATTTTGTGACAGATTGGCCGGTGGTTGAAGTGTTGCAAAAGTCAGAACTTACAGGAGGAGGTTTTTACATGGCAATTAATTTATCAAAAGGACAAAAAGTAGATTTGACAAAAGGAAATCCAGGATTGAAAAAGATTATGGTAGGTCTTGGATGGGATGTAAATGCATTTGATTCAGGCGCTGATTTTGACTTGGATGCATCTGCATTTATGGTTGCATCAAATGGAAAGTGCAGAACCGAAAAAGATTTTATCTTTTATGGAAACCTGCAACATGAGAGTGAAGCAGTGCAACACATGGGAGATAACCTGACGGGTGAAGGTGATGGAGATGATGAACAAATTTTAGTGGATTTGACAAAGGTTCCAGACCATGTAGAAAAGATTGCATTTACAGTTACAATCTATGATGCAGATAAAAGACGTCAGAATTTTGGACAGGTTTCTAATGCGTATATTAGATTGGTAGATGAAACAACGAATACAGAGATTATTCGTTATGATTTGGGAGAAGATTTCTCAATCGAAACAGCAATTGTAGTTGGTGAAGTATACAGACATAATGGCGAGTGGAAATTCAATGCCATTGGAAGTGGATTCCAAGGCGGTCTTGCAGCTCTTTGTGGTCATTATGGTATTGAAGTAGCATAGGAGGTAAAAAAATGCCAGTTAGTTTAAAAAAAGGACAAAAAGTAAGTCTTACAAAAGGAAATCCAGGATTAAAAAAAGTAGTTGTAGGTCTTGGATGGGATGTGAATGCATTTGATACAGGTGGAGATTTTGATTTGGATGCAGCAGCATTTTGTTTGACAGATGCAGGTAAAGTATCTAGCTCTGATGATTTTGTATTTTATGGAAATTTGGTACATCCATCACAAGCTGTTCAACATATGGGAGACAATACAACAGGTATTGGAGATGGCGATGATGAGCAGATTAAGATTGATTTGACAAAAGTGCCTGCAAATCTTACAAAGATTGCATTTACGGTCACCATTTATGATGCAGAAGTAAGACGCCAGAATTTTGGACAGGTTTCTAATGCGTATGTGAGAATTATGAATGAGGAAAATGGTGAAGAACTGGTTCGTTATGATTTAGGAGAAGATTTTTCTATTGAAACGGCAGCAGTATTTGGAGAACTTTATAAAAATGGCGAAGAATGGAAGTTTAATGCCATTGGAAGTGGCTTCCAAGGTGGATTAGCCGCATTATGCAACAATTATGGTGTTGATGTAGAATAAAAAAGTATTAGGCAGGCTAGTCTTATATTGCCATAATAGAAAACGAAGGTATGCTTTTAGACTTGAAGTCAGAAGCAGAATTAGGAGGTAAGATATGTCAGTTAATTTGCAAAAAGGTCAGAAGGTAAATTTATCTAAGGAAAATGCAGGTTTGTCTAAGATTTGTGTTGGATTGGGTTGGGACGAAGCAAAGAAAGAAAAAAAAGGATTTTTAAACACACTCTTCGGCTCTGTTTCAGGAGATGCAGATATTGATTGTGATGCTTCCGCTATTTTGTTAAAAAATGATAAAATGGTTAGCGATAGAGATTTGGTTTTTTTTAGAAATTTAAACCATCATTCTGGTGCAATCAAGCATATGGGGGACAATTTAACTGGTGCAGGAGATGGAGATGATGAACAGATTATCGTTGATTTAAAAAAGATACCAAATGGATATAATAAAATTGTATTTGTGGTTAATATTTATCAAGCTGCACAAAGAAGTCAACAGTTTGGAATGATAAAAAATGCATTTATCCGTTTGGTAGATGCAAATAATAATACAGAAATCTGTAGATATAATTTATCAGAGGATTATACTGGTATGACAGCAATGATTTTTGGAGAAGTATATCTTCACAATGGAGAATGGAAATTCAATGCAGTAGGCAATGGAACGAAGGATAATTCGATTCAGGCTCTTTGTGAACGATTTAAATAAAATCGAAGGTATGATATCAGTATAAAATATAAGTTTACAACTCGAGGAGGATATTGTAAAAATGAGCAACATGAATAAGGATTTATTGATGAGTGGATTGTCAGATTCACAAGTAAATGATAGTAAATCCAAATATGGAACGAATGAATTGGCAAAAAAAGAGGCAGAATCTTTATGGTCCATGTTTATTGGTGCATTTGATGACATTTGGATTAAGGTATTATGTTTGGCCTTACTTTTAAAAGTGGCATTGGCAGTATTAGGTGTGTTTGTGCCTGAATTGTCTGCTGGAAATGATACCATTGAAATTGTAAGTATTGTATTGGCAATTGCACTTGCAACTGGATTTAGTACCTTATCTGAGTACAGAAACAGTTCTAGAAGTGAGGCATTACAAGAAGAATATAGTAAAACTTACGCAAAGGTAATGCGAAATGGAAAGTTGGTAAACATTCTTACAAGTGAAATTGTAAAAGGTGATACCATTTTAATTCAGGCTGGTGATAAAGTGCCGGTGGATGGTTTGTTGTTTGATGGACATGTGAAGGTGTCACAGGCTGCTTTAAATGGTGAATCCAGAGATGAAGATAAGACGGCAGCAGACAATATGGAGGAAGCAGAATCCACAGATTACGCTTCTGCTCATAAAGTATTTATGGGATCTGTTGTTACTTCTGGTCAAGGATATATGGTTGCTACTGTTATTGGTGATGATTCAGAATTGGGTAAGATTAACAGAGCATTGACAGAAACCAATGAAGATGAGGAAAGAAAAGATACTTCAAGTTTAAAATTGGAAGTGGTAGCTGCAGGTATTGGTAAGATTGGTGTATCAGCTGCGGCAGCTGCAGGTGTCTTGCATGTTGTATTAAGCATTATGCGTGCAAATGAAGCAGTAACAGCAGTTACTGTAGCGTTATTGGTAGCGGAAGCTGTTATGCTTATGGCATCTATTGTCATTATGGCAGTTCCGGAAGGTCTGCCAATGATGAATAGCTTGGTACAATCTATGAATACCGAGTCTATGTATAAGAAGAATATTTTGGTTAGTCATAAGGCGGCTTTTTCAGACTCAGCATACATGAACGTATTATTCAGTGATAAAACAGGTACCATTACAGAAGGTAATTTGTCTTTAGTAGAATTTATCACAGGTGCAGGTGAGGTTGTTCCACATATGCAAAATAAAGAGTTTATGGATGCAATTACCTTAAACAACCTTGCAAAGATCTCTTCAGAGGGTGTTGCCATCGGAAGTAACAACATGGATCGTGCTTTGTTGACTTATGCGATTTCACAAGGCTACAAAGAGACAGAAGCCGCAACAGCCCAGGTGGAAGATATCAGTGGATTTGATTCCGAGAAAAAGTGTGCTACAGTTACCATGAAGAATGGTTTGGTATATTGGAAAGGTGCAACTGAAAATATTATAAACGAAGTAACACACTATATGCTCCCTGATGGAACAGAAAAGCCGTTTACAAAAGCAAATCAGGAAGCTGTTGCAGCACAGATGATTGCCCAGGCCAAGAGAACCATGAAGTTATTGTCTGTTGCTAAGAAGACAGAAGATAAAACAGTGCTTATGGCAATTTTATGTTTGCGTGACAACGTAAGAACCGACGCAGTAGAAACTGTTGAAATTTTAAATAGAGCAGGTATTCAAGTTGTGATGGTAACTGGTGATGCAGAAGAAACAGCAGTAGCTATTGCTAAGGAAGCTGGTATTTTGCTGAATGAAGCAGAAGATGTTGTGCTTACACATGAAAAATTGGATGCAATGACAGATGAAGAATTAAAAGCTGTACTTCCACATTTGAAAGTGGTAAGTAGAGCAAAACCATTGGATAAGAAGAGATTGGTTTCTCTTTCTCAACAATTGGAGAATGTTTGTGGTATGACTGGTGATGGTGTCAATGATGCACCGGCTTTGAAGCAGGCAGATATCGGATTTGCAATGGGAGACGGTACAGCAGTAGCACAGGAAGCCGGAGATGTTGTTATTCTAAATAACAGTTTGACATCTATTAAAGACTGTGTATTAAACAGTAGAACCATGGCAAAATCAGTTGGTAAATTCTTGATTTTCCAATTAACTGTAAATATTAGTACATTATTGATTAATATTATTGCACCTATTTTAGGATGGACAGAACCATTTTCTATTGTACAGATTTTATGGATTAACTTGATTATGGATACTTTAGCAGCTATGGCATTCGGTGGAGAGCCTATTTTAAATAGATACATGAATGTAAAGCCTGCTAAGAGAACAGATAATATTTTGACAAGTTATATTAAATCTGCCATTGGTGTTGCAGCTGTATATATTACTGTAGGTTCTGTATTGATTTTGGAAAATATCGCTGGAATTACAGATTATATTACACCAGATGGATTGGGTGATGAAAAAGCAGAATTATATAAGAAGACATTTATGTTTGCTTTCTTTATTTATTCTATTATTTTCAATAGTTTAAATACGAGATCAGAGAAATTTAATTTATTTGAGCATATTGGTGAAAATAAGAGATTTATTTTGGTTATGGGAAGTATTTTTGTGTTACAAACACTGATTATTGAATTTGGTGGTAAAGTATTTGATACCACTTTGTTGGATGTGAAAGCATTGCTTGTTTCTATGGCATTGGCTGTTTTAATTATTCCAATTGATTTAATTAGAAAGGCAATCGTCTCTAGATAATGATTTGTGGAAGGGGTTGTCGCAAGGAGCATATAAGCTGCAAGATTGTGTTAGTTGTGTAGTAACAATATAACAAATCTTGCATGTAAGATGTGAAATGCGACAGCTCCTTAATTTTTAGGCAACAGTTCAGCCGAGCAGAAATATAAATGCCTTTAGCCTGTGGCTGCTTGCAGGCTAAAGGCGATTTGCAATTATATTTCGATTTGGCAGACGCCAATCATGAATAAAGTGACCAGCCATTTTGTTTATGTGTTTCTTTTTGATAAACTGGCACTTTATGAATGACTCGGCTGAACTGTTATATTATTAGGAGAAAAAAATGAAAATTTTATGTACAGATTTAGATAATACCATTATTTATTCCTATAAACATGATATAGGGGATGATAAGAAAAATGTAGAAATATACCAAGGAAGAGAAATTTCCTTTATTACCAATCATACCTTTTCGCTGTTACAAGCCGTAAAGCAACAATATTTGATTGTACCTACCACGACAAGAACCATAGAACAGTATCAAAGGATTGATTTAGGAATTGGAAAATTTCCTTATGCTTTGGTATGCAATGGTGGTGTGTTATTAAAAAATGGGGAGAAAGATGAAGTTTGGTATGGGGAATCAAAAAAATTGATACAAGAGAGTATGGAAGATTTGGAGAAGGCAATGACCATATTGGAGAAGGATGAAAGAAGAAAATTTGAATTGCGATTCATTGAAGAATTGTTTGTCTTTACTAAGTGCAATATACCGGAGGCGGTTGTGGCGCATTTAAAACAGGAATTAAAAAGTGCTTTGGTGGATGTTTTTCATAATGGTGAAAAGGTGTACGTGGTGCCGGTCAGTTTGCGTAAGGGCATGGCAGTAAAAAGAATTCGTGCTTATTTGAAAAATGATGGAATTGTTGCAGCAGGAGATAGTGAATTTGATGTTTCTATGGTGGAAGAAGCGGATATTGGAATGGTACCTTACGGCTTGAAGCAAGTCTTTTCAATGAAAGATACCGTCATGGAAATGGAAAAGAACAGAATTTTTTCCGAAGCAATGTTGGAGAAATGTATAGAAAAAATAAGTTAGGTTATTTTGACGCTGTTTTAGAAATTTATTTGTAAATGGACAGGAATGTTTTGTAGTCGCAACAATATATGAATATGGAAAAGAATGGGAAAAAAAGACAAAAATGCACCCGTGTATTTTACTTGACAAGTCATTTTACTTGGAATTATAATTAAATTAACGGATAAAATTATTTGTTTCTTTACAAAGTGGGGAAAAATTTGCTGATTTTTTTGGATAGAACAAATAATGATATTGAAAGACAAAATTCCTTATTAGAATATAAGGTGCAATCATATTTGTGTATACATATTGTGAAAAATGTACACTTGACATACGTTGTGGGGGCAATGAAGGTGTGTTTGCAGTTTCGATATAAGGGATGCAAAGAAAGGGGATAGGAATATGGGGAAACTAAAGATTAGTGCAAAGTTGAACATCGTGGTTGTAATTATTCTGGTTTCTGTAATGGCATTTAGTATTGTGTCAATGACAAATATGAAGAGGATTTCAAAGCAGTCTATGGATGCATTGGAAAAGCAGACAAGAGATGATTATGATCAGGAAATTAAGGATCAGGTAGAAAATGCCATATCTGTTTTGGAGGTCTATAATAAACAGTATAAAGCTGGTAAGTTGACCTTGGAGGAGGCAAAAAAACAAGCAGCAGACACATTACGTGATATGCGGTATGGAGAAGCTGGTTATTTTTGGGCTGATGATACGGAAGGAAATAATATTGTTTTGCTAGGTAGTGATACAGAGGGAACAAACCGCATCAATGCAACAGATGCAAATGGCTACAAAATGGTAGAAAATATTATCAAAGTGGGACAGGAAAAAGACGGAGGATATTCCGATTATGTATTCCCAAAAGAAGGGGAGACAGAACCTTATCCTAAACGTAGTTATTCTAAGTTGTATGAGCCCTTTGGATGGGTGATTGGAACGGGAAATTATGTAGATTATATTGATGATATTGTAGATACTGCCAAGGAAGAAATCAATAGCATATTAAAGAAAAGTTTAATAGAATTGTTTATCTGTATTGTTGTATGCTTGCTTATGATTATTGTATTGGTGGCAGTAGTGATTCGCGATATTGGTTATTCTATGAAACAAACCTTACGTTTCATTGAAAAATTAGATGGCGGTGATTTTACAGCACGTTCTATAGAAAAAATGCAGAAACGTAAAGATGAATTTGGTTTACTGAATAAGGCTTTACAACATATGGCTACATCGTTAGACGATGTAATAGGGGCAACGAAAAAAGAAAGTGTGCGACTTGCAGACATTGTAAAAGCGGTGGATGGTAATATGAACACGTTAAATAATGAAGTCAATGGGGTTCGAGATTCTACAGAATTACTTTCGGCAGGTATGGAAGAAACTGCTGCTTCTTGTGAGCAAATGAATACCATTACCAAAGAAATTGAAGAAGCGTCAAGAAATATTGCAGAGCGTTCGCAGGAAGGTGCGGAAAAGGCAATTTCTATTCACAAGCGTGCCATGAAAGCAAGAGAAGAAGTACAAGAGAACAGTAATAAGGCATCAGATATGAAATCAAGTATTAGTGAAAGTTTGGTGCAGGCATTGGAAAATGCCAAGGTAGTTGGAAAAATTGAAGAATTGTCAGAATCTATCATGGTGATTACGGCACAAACCAATTTGTTGGCGCTGAATGCGTCCATTGAAGCGGCAAGAGCTGGTGAAGCTGGAAAAGGTTTTGCTGTTGTTGCAGATGAAATACGAGAGTTGGCAGAACAGTCTAAGACAAATGTTGAAAATATTCAGAGAGTCACTGGAGATGTTACCAAAGCGGTTGAACAACTTTCAGATAGTGCAAAACAAATTTTGAATTTTGTTTCAGAGGATATTACAGATAATTTCCATTCTTTTGCGCTGGTTGTTGATGATTATAATTCAGATGCAACTTATATAGATGAGTTAGTAACGGATTTCAGTGCGGTTTCTGAACAATTGTTTGCATCAATCAATGGTGTTATTCAAACCATTGGAGAAGTGAATAAAGCAGCCACCTCTGGTGCAATCGAGACAACGGAAATTGCAGAGCGAACCATTAGTGTTGCTTCAAAATCCGGAAGTGTAAAAGAAGAAATGAAGGATGCAGAACAGATTGCTGAAAAATTAAAAGAACAAGTAAGTGAATTTGTGATTACGGAATAAAAAAATACCAATATAGTTTACCTTGCAAAAGCATCGGAAAAAGCCGGTGCTTTTGTTATGTAATAGGAAATTGCGATGCAATTTCCTATTACATAACAAACGCTCCGCGAGGATGCGCAGACCGCGGAGATGGAGTTGATTGCTGCGCAATACCGCGGTCGCGCTAGAGTTTTGCAAGCAAAACTCTTTGTTCTGCAAACAATATGAAAAAATGCGTATCGATATGGTGCCATGTTTGCGTGACTGAAAGCTACTGTTGACAAAATACACCTAAATTATATACAATGGATGTAACTGTGGTAAAAGAATGGGCAGTTTTGTGCATGATTGATGTAGGCCACATAAAAAACAAGAGCAGAAAGAGCAGTTTCAAAATATAGAGCAAGTGCAGTAATAAATATAATTGTATGGGAACTGTTACCAACTGTAAAAAGTCAGTGCATGGAAAAGAGAGAATCCCAGTGGGAACAATTGAAGGAGAGAAGAAACATGATAGAAGAAATCAAGCGTTTGAAAGCAGAAAAAGATGTTGTAATCATGGCACATTATTATGTGGATGGTGAAGTTCAAAAAATAGCGGATTATGTTGGGGATTCTTATTTTCTGGCAAAAAAAGCAACAGAAGTTGAACAACAGACTATTTTATTTTGTGGTGTATCCTTTATGGGTGAGAGTGCTAAGATTTTAAATCCAGGGAAACGTGTAGTGATGGCAGATGCCTTTGCAGATTGTCCTATGGCACATATGGCTGCAATTGATAAAATTAGAGAAGTAAGAGCCGCACATCCGGATGTGGCAGTTGTATGTTATGTAAACTCAACAGCAGAAATTAAAGCAGAGTCCGATGTTTGTGTTACTTCTTCCAACGCAGTTCGTGTGGTAGAAAAATTACCAAACAAGGAAATCTTTTTTATCCCAGATGAGAATTTGGCACGTTATGTTGCCAAGAAATTACCGGAGAAAGCGTTTATTTTTAATGATGGATTTTGTCATGTGCATACCAGTATAGAAAAAGATAATTTAGTAAAAGCCAAAGAATTACATCCGGAAGCATTGGTGTTGACCCATCCGGAATGTAAAGAAGAGATTATCGCTTTATCTGATTTTGTAGGTAGTACCTCAGAAATTATTGATTTTGCAAAGAAAAGTACAGCTAAAACTTTTATTATTTGTACGGAAATTGGTGTATTCTATGAGTTGGAGTTAGAAAATCCAGACAAGAAGTTTTTTGCAGTAGGACATAGACAATTTTGTCCGAATATGAAGCGTATTACATTAGAGAAAGTAAAACTGGCTTTAGAAGATATGGAACCAGAGATGAACTTGGAAGAAGAATTGCGTGTGAAGGCAAATAAGCCATTGGTTCGTATGTTGGAATTGGCAAAATAATAGTAATTGTTCATTTAGCAGAACTGTTACTATATTGGAACAGAAATATATTTATAAAAAACAATAGAAAAAATAGTAAAATAAGTGGACGGACATGACAATGAAGTAAGTTATGTCCGTTTCTTTGTTGTACACATTGTGTACAACAAGGAAATATCGATATCCAAGAAAAAATCTATCTCGAATTTTTAGATAAAAAGACTCCGAGAAAACATTTGAATGAAAGGTAGGGTGTAATATTTGATCGCATTCATAAATAAATTAGAAAAGAATGGTGTACTTACAAAAGAAGACTTTTCAAAAGTATTTGCCAATTTTACAGCAGAAGATGCAGCCTATGCTGCCCAACGAGCAAGAAAGATTGCGGATTCTATTTATGGAAAAGATATTTATATCAGAGGATTGATAGAATTTACTAGTTATTGTAAAAATGATTGTCACTATTGTGGATTACAAAAATCCAATCATCGTACAGATCGTTATCGTTTGACTGAGAAAGAAATTTTGGATTGTTGTAAAGTGGGATATGACTTGGGTTTTCGTACCTTTGTATTACAGGGCGGAGAAGACCCATATTTTACAGATGACAAAATCATAGCTCTGATAAAAAAAATAAAATTTCAGCATCCAGATTGTGCCCTTACTTTGTCTATAGGAGAAAAATCCAGAGAAAGTTATCAGGCATATTGGGATGCCGGGGCCGATCGCTATTTGTTGCGACATGAGACAGCCAATGCCATACATTACGGTAAACTACACCCTATGGAAATGTCTTTGGAAAATCGAAAAAGATGTTTGCTTGATTTAAAGGATATAGGTTATCAAGTGGGGTGTGGTTTTATGGTTGGTAGTCCGGGACAAACACCAGAGACCCTTGCGGACGATTTTTTGTTTACAAAGGAGTTACACCCGGAGATGATTGGGATTGGTCCATTTATCCCGCACCCTGATACCATATACGCGAAAGAGCCAAGGGGAACTTTAGAAGAAACCTTATTTTTGATAAGTATGCTTCGATTGATGGAAAAAGATGTCTTGCTACCTGCAACAACAGCATTGGCAACGATTCATCCGAAAGGAAGAGAATTGGGAATGGAAGCAGGTGCCAAT
>JAFORL010000063.1 GCA_017393285.1 Lachnospiraceae bacterium | reverse complement strand
TAGATGGCGTCTTTTACGGCATCACGATTTAATTCCACGCCAATGACTTCTTTTGCTTTTCCACTGGCAATCATACCGATAGTTCCGATTCCGCAATAAGCGTCTATCACCCGTTCCTTTCCTGTTAATTGTGCCAGTTCGATGGCTTTGGCATATAATTTTTCTGTCTGTTCCACATTGATTTGATAAAATGATTTGGAAGAAATACGAAATACATAATCGCATAATGTATCTACGATATAGCCTTTTCCATACAGCACTGTTTCTTTTTCCCCCAACACCATACTTGTGCGTTTATTATTGACATTTAAAACAATGGTGGTAATCTCCGGATGGAGTTTTCTCAAAGCTTTTACAAAGTTATTTTTTGACGGAAGGATAGGGGAACCAAGTACCAAAACAACCATAACTTCCCCGCTGTGTTTTCCTACACGAACTAAGACATGACGAAGTAAACCATACCCGGTATCCTCGTTGTATGGCTGAATTTTAAAGGATTTTAACAAATCACGAATGGACACGATAATGGCATCCGCTTTCTGATCCTCAATCATACATTTGTCCACCTTTACCACACGATGACTTCCTGCTTCATAAACACCGGATACGACACTTCCATTTTTTTCGCGATGAAAGACTGCATGTACTTTATTTCTGTAGTGTTCCGGATGGTCTGCACCTGTGATTTCCTGCACTTTACAAAATGGGCCAATCAGTTTTTCTGCCCATTTTTGTTTTTTCTTTAATTGGCGGGCATACTCCATGCCCTGATAATCACAACCACCACACTTTTTGGCAACCGAACAGACGCCATTCACGATTTTTCCACATGGTACATTACTTTTTTTTCTATTTATTGTATAATCCTTTTTAATCTTCTGATTATCCTTTTTTGTCGAAAAACTCTTATTTTTTTTCACACTCACACGTTTTTTATTTTCTTCCATTTTCTTTTCCTCAATCTGTTTACTATCACAACTCTGCCTGCACAATATGCCCAAAATTCAACTCATCTTGCAACAATCCGTAAACATAAGATGCACTTTCTCGATATAATCCGGTTTCAACATCCATTATTTTTTCATATACTTCAGAATGATATACAATATTCATAGCTGCATCATATTCCATATCATGTTCTACTGCTAATATTTCAACTAAATCTTGTACCATATATTCCATCATCTGCATTTCTATTTTCACGAATTATACACCTACCTTTTTCAAAAGTTTAATCGCCTCTTGTGTATGAAATGAATATTGATTCGTTGTCTTTTTATAAATCATTCCACTAAGCATCTTTTCAAATGTAAGCATTCCGTTTTCAAACTGTCGAAACAATAATGCCATATCATCATCAGCAATCGGACCAACAACAATATCATATTTATTGTCAAAATTACACTCAGGATTTGAAAAATCAGTATATTCACGACTACGATTATTTTTCACAAACCTTGCCCATTCTTCGGAAGTCTCTGTTCCAAAATTTTTTATATTCAAATTTGTATTTCGTATAAAATTCTCATCTATTTCATATATATTAAGTATTGGTGAGCCACCGTAAATTCGTGCCACTCTATTAGCCATCTTTTCTGCCTGTTCCTTCATAACAGTAAGATAAAATCCCTGCCCAAAATCTTTGTAAGGTCGACACATTGCGAGATTTATTTCCTTTATATCCGTGTTGCTTCCGTGATACAAAAACATCAATATTCCCCTCCATTATTTCTACATATTATTGTCAAATCCTCAACCGCATCATCCAAACTTAATGTATGCTCGATATCATAGTGTTCTTTAATAAATGCAATTCCCTTATATTCATATAAATAAATAAATGCATCTTTTGGTGTCAACTGAAACTTATTTGCAAACTCATTGACACACACCACTGTATAATTGATTTTCTTCTTTAATTCACACATGTAGCGCACCTCCTATCACAACTCTGCCTGCACAATATGCCCAAAATTCAACTCATCTTGCAACTAGAACAAAGAGTTTTGCTTGCAAAACTCTAGCGCGACCGCGGTATTGCGTAGCAATTAACCCTATCTCCGCGGTCTGCGCATCCTCGCGGAGCGTTTTTGATGTACTTTCTCCACCCTACATTGCAGGATCCTGCACCCCATTTGCCGCAAAGGCTTTTTGCCGGTCGATACAGGTACCACATTTTCCGCAAGGCTTTTCTCCACCTTCATAACAACTCCAAGTTAATTCGTATGGTACGCCCATTTCCAATCCTTTTTTCACGATGTCCGCCTTATTACAGCCGATAAATGGTGCTTCCATGCGAAGTTGCTTTCCACTGCCCTCGTAAATTGCCGTATTCATGGCAGTTTCAAAGGCTTCACTACAATCCGGATAAGCATTTCCCGCAGCGTCGTCCTGATGGGCGCCATAATAAATCACTTCACAACCTCTGGAAAGGGCAATGCTTGCAGCAGAAGACAAGAAGAGTCCGTTTCGAAATGGCACGTAAGTTTCCACTGGTTTTCCATCGGTCTTTTTCAATTGCTCGGCATAGCTTTCTTCTGCAATCTCCTTGTCAGAATGTTGCAACAAAGAGCAATCACTATAACGAAAAATCTTTGCCAAATCCAAATAGATATGCTCCACGCCGTAATGCTGTGCCACTGCGTCTGCTGCCTGAATCTCCTTATCATGCTTCTGTCCATAAGAAATAGACAAAGCCAGCACCTCTTTTGCTCCGTATTTTTCTACAGCCAATGCGAGACAGGTCGTACTGTCTACTCCACCACTTGATAAAACCAATGCTTTCATCTTTCTACCTCATTTCCAAATCTGTGTGTTCAAACATCTTCCCTACTATTTCTCTCTGCTATGTAATCCATATTATTTCGTGGAAAGCAATCTTAATCTATGATTGCAGGAATAGATTACAATCACACAAAACCAAAAGACCATTTCCTTTTATAATTTCATCTTATATTATCGATTATTGACTTCCTCAGGGAACAGATCATGCTTGGTCAAACGGTCCCATGCCACCTGCTCCCACTTTGTTCCCGGTTTTCCATAATTGCAATATGGATCAATGGAAATACCGCCTCTTGGAAGGAATTTTCCCCAAACTTCAATGTATTTTGGATCCATCAATTGGATCAAATCTTTCATAATGATATTTACGCAATCCTCATGGAAATCTCCGTGATTACGAAAACTAAATAAATATAATTTTAGTGACTTACTCTCTACCATTTTTTCAGCTGGTACATAAGAAATGTAAATGGTAGCAAAATCCGGTTGTCCTGTGATTGGACATAAACTGGTAAATTCCGGACAGTTAAATTTAACAAAATAATCATTTTCCGGATGTTTATTTAAAAAGGTTTCTAACACCTGTGGTGCATAATCCTGTTCGTATGATACATTTTTATTTCCAAGTAAAGTCAAATCTTTTGTCTGTTCGTTTTTCATAATAATCCTCGCTTTCTCTATGTGGTGCAGCTTTCCAATCATTCGGGCTGCACGCCCCTTTGTCTGAAACCTATGGGCTTTCACTTTCATATACTGTGGTAACTGCGAATCAGTCATATTCCTTTATTTTTTTCCTACAGTCTGCCGGGTAATATATGCAGACTTTCTAAACTGTTACTTTATTATACCATGTATTTTACTGAAAGAAACAACTGTTTTTCAAAAAAAGCAATCCTGAAAACCATACAATCAGGATTGCCTTTTTGGCTACCACATATGACACAACAGGAAATGCATCCTTTACAAATCAACTATATTCTTATCACTTTTCATCTACAGAACGATGCGCTTGTGATAAAATAATACGGATTCGTGTTCCAAGCTCCGTTCTTGATAGTATTTCAAAATAGCCCCCATGCTTATCCACAATCCATTTTGCAATGGATAGTCCCAAACCTGTGCCTTTCATTTTTCGCACATCATCAGAACGGTAAAAACGTTCAAACATGTGCTCCACATCATTACTTTCCATACCCCTTCCAGTATCCTGTACTTGCAAAAAGGGAATGCCTTCTGTGTTTTTTCCAACAGATAAAAGGATTTCATCATTCTCAGGGGTATATTTTGCTGCATTATCCACCAATACCCGAACTGCCTGTTTCAGCATCTGTGGATCAGCCTGCACTACCATATCTTCCTGACATGAAAAGCGATATACATGTGCTTCGTCAATCAATAAGGATTCCTCATAAATTTCCTTCATACAGGCTTTCAGGGAAACCGCTGACATTTCCAACTGATTTTTCCCACTATCACCTCTTGCCAAAAACAATAACTGCTCTACCAATTTTTTCATATGAGAAGACTCTCTTTGCAATGCAGTAATAGACTCTTCCAAAACTTTCTCATCTTCTCTTCCCCATCTGGCAATCATGTTTACATAGCCCTCTATTACTGCAATAGGTGTACGGAGTTCATGAGAAGCATCATTCACAAATCGTGCCTGCTGCCGATAACTTTCTCTCATTCTGGTGAGCAAGTTGTTCATTGCCACCTCTATTCCCCTCAAATCCTGATCCCCAAAGGATAGCAATTCCGATTCCTGTGGTTCCAAATTTGTAATGGCATCTTCTATTCTTTGATATTTATCTTCGCCAAAATCCATTTTACTAAGCTCTTCCGCTTTTATGGCGATTTCATTGATAGGTGCCAATATTTTCCGAATACTTCTTCCTTCTCTATAAACGCCAAATATGATGTCCAGGATTTGTAGACATACTATAATCCCCAAAAAAATACACAAACCACAAAAGATTGGATACAAGTCTACTGACAAGACTGGCTCTCCATTGGTTTTTACTACATATGACATTTCTTTTATGGTTTTTCCCAAGATTTCACGATCATTTTGCAAACTGAAATATCCTAATATTTCCATTTCTTTTTTTACAATCCAACCAAAACCGGCTCCAAGGAACAACAATATATCCCAACGAATATAACTACCAATTCTACGAAATAGCCAACGGATTTGCAATTGATATACAATAGAACGCATTCGTCCACTTTGTTTTTCATTTTTTTCCATGCTCTTCATCCCATCCTATTCCTTCGACTTAATCACATAACCCACACCTCGTACCGTTTCAATCATTTTTACATCGAAGACCTCATCAATTTTAGAACGTAAATATCTCACATATACGTCCACCACATTGGTCTCTCCCACATAATTATATCCACACACACGCTCTAACAAAGTATCTCTGGATAACACAATGTCTTGATTTTCCAATAAGGTCTGAAGCATTAAAAATTCTCGATTTGTCAGGGTAATTTCTTTTCCTGCATATTTCACCTGATGCTTTGGTTCAGAGAGGGTTAATGCGCCCCAGCACAATTCTCCTTCCTGGGCATTTACCAACACCTCCTCCAACTGCAAACGACTATGTAGTTTTAAAGCAACTCGAATTCTTGCAAGCAATTCTTCTATGGCAAAGGGTTTTGTAATATAATCTACCGCACCTGCGTCAAGCCCTGCCACCTTATCCATCACAGCATCTCTTGCAGTCAGCAAAATAACAGGGGTTTGTTTCACCTGTTGCAAACGTCTCATCATTTCTAAGCCATTTAACCCAGGAAGCATGATATCTAACAAAATCAAGTCAAAATCCTCTTCTGTTGCCAAATTTAATGCGGTTCTGCCATTGTCTTCTTTTTTTACCTCATAACCGTCATGCATCAACTCCAGCTCAATAAAACGAGCCAAGCCTTCATCATCTTCTACCAATAATATTTGTGCCGCCATATATCTTCACATTCTTTCCTTTCTATGCATTCTACCAGTTTACCAAATGTAAGCCTCATATGCAAGATTCAGACCTGCTCTAGCAAACATCTTCCAATCCCCAACCATGCCCCTTCTTGCAGCGTATATCCCCCAAACTGAAAAGAGTTCTCCGGCTAAAGGATTACCAAACACAACGAATAGGATTAAGATGTAAAAACATCCTAATCCTACCATTGTCACTGTTCTCAGAAGCGCTTTTTCTTATAATTTATTATATTCTTCTTTTACCTTTTCTGTAAATTTTCCTGCCTGTTCCATTGCTGCATTGATGGTATGCATATCATTTTTACCTGTGATGGAATATCTGCAATCAAAAAATAGTGAAATAATAAAAATTGGCAAAGCTACATTCCATAAAGCAAAAACTAAAACTAACAAAAATACAAACATAGGTATATCTACGATCTTCTTTTCATGTCTGGTGATTACCAAATTGTTATCATTTGACCATCTCCAGAATTTTTGCCATAACCGTTTTATTTTCTTTCCAACACCTTCACAGTTCTGTTCTTTTTGTAATTTTACTGCCTCACGAACAGAACCATATTGGTTTTGCTGTTCATAACTTGTAGTATGGCTGCTCTCCTTTGGTGCTTCTACTTTTCCTTGTTTTTCAAGATATACCATAGCCTCCAGCAAATCCCATTCAGAAGCCTCCAATGCATTTTTGGCATCTTCATAACTTACATTTGCTCTTTCTCTTAATTTTTCAACCTTTTCTAATTGTTCCATGTTTCTCACCTTTTCCCTTTCTGTAATAGTAACGATCCAGCCTGGAATATGTATACAGCACCAGCCTTAGATTGCCCTGAGACATTCCAAACCACTGGACTGATTATTCCTTTTTTGGCATAACCCATATTTTTTTGGCTTTTGTATGTCTTCCTTACATAAATCATCTTACTATACTATTCTTAATTGTTCTTTTACGAAAGATTAAAGGAACATTAAAAAATCAGTTCATCTAAAAAAGCAAACGCACGTACAGAGAATCT
Source organism: Lachnospiraceae bacterium (assembly GCA_017393285.1). Lineage (GTDB taxonomy): Bacteria > Bacillota > Clostridia > Lachnospirales > Lachnospiraceae > CAG-411. The sequence continues at coordinate 6,468 of JAFORL010000063.1, read as the reverse complement.
CTCTTATTATTTCAATTGTTTCAAAATATTCTCCGCTTCTACATATTCTATATTATCCAAATGATTCTTAACTTGTTGTAAAAGTCTCTGTTCCTCTTCTGACCAATCTAATTCGCGCAGTTTCGGAAACAATTCTTCTATCCCTGTAATATCAAAATCTTCCAAAGCCTGCAAACACTGCTCATATATTTCATTTTTTCCCACATTCTCCTGTACCAAATCTGTTTGGATTTTTTCCTTTGGAATCCACTTTCGCAAGGCTATTTTTATCTCTTTCATATCTATCGGTTTACTAATATAACCTTGAAAACCTTCCTGCAAAAACATCTCTTTCACACCCATAATGGCATTGGCAGTCAGTGCAACAACTGGAATATTCTGATAATATTCTCCTTCCATCTCACGAAGCAAATGCAAGGTTTCAATACCATCTAATCCAGGCATCATATGGTCCATAAATATCATGTCAAAAGTCTGATCTTCTTCTAACTTTTTCAAGCACTCTTGTCCACTACTGGCAGTGATATATTGAATAGAAAAAGGCTCCAACAAACCTTCCAACACTCGCAAATTAATATAATTATCATCTACCACCAATATCTTTGCCTCAGGTGCAATAAATGGTATACTGGCATTCTCTTCTTTCGTATCTTCTAACTGTTTGTCTGCATCCACCTTTTTTTGTACCACAGAAAATGAAAATGTGCTTCCCTTTCCATACTCACTATCTAACTGAATAGAACCTTGCATCATTTCAACAAAAGCCTTGGTAATTGCCAATCCCAGACCACTTCCCTCTATTTTTCGATTATTTTGGGTATCCACCTGTTGAAAAGATTGAAACAATTTCTTTTGATCTGATTTTCGAATACCGATACCAGTATCTTTAACAGCAACCTTAAGCATGACATGTTGCGCATCTTCTTCTTCACAAGAGAAGAAAATAGTAACAGACCCTTTTTCTGTAAATTTAATGGCATTGTTTCCTAAGTTAATGATCATTTGTCGCAAACGTAAATCATCTCCATACAAATACTGTGGTATTTGCCCCTTCACTTCTATTTGGAAAGAAATATTTTTTTCATGTACTCGATTTTGCAAAATGCCTTTCACATCTCGGATTAAATTACTAGTATCATAAACAATCTCTTTCAACTCCATCTTGCCTGATTCAATTTTTGAAAAATCTAGAATATCGTTAATAATAGCAAGCAAACTATTCCCTGCTGCTTTAATTTGTTCCAGATTCTCTCTTTGTTTGTCACTCATATTCTCACGCATAACAATTTCTGTCATTCCAATGATTGCATTCATTGGCGTACGAATTTCATGGCTCATACTGGCAAGAAAATTGGACTTGGCCGCATTGGCTTGTTCTGCTTCATTTTTTAATTTTGTAGCGCGATGAATCTGTTGTAAAAGCTGTTTGTTAGTTTTTTCCAAATTTTTCTTTGCATTTAACCGGATCATACTACCAATCATTTGGTTGTACACATAGGTAAACATGGTCAAATCGTCTTCATCCAATAAAGTTTTTTCTTTAGAAGTCGTCCAACTATCTCTTTGTTCTACATAACATACCATCATGCCGACTACTTGTTTGTCCTCAATATATGGAATAGCAATAAAAGAATAAATGCGGTCTTTATAAAATGCACCAAAAACTCTATCATAATCCTCATATTCCTGCCCATTTTTTGAAAATACAATACCTTTTCGTTCGATTTCAAAAAATGACTGCATATGCAACAAGTCTTTTCTAGATACTTTATAACCCAAATCAGAATAGAGCACATGGAACTTGTCTTCTTTGTATTCTACAATAAACATTTTATCAATACAAAAATTATTCTTACACATAGAAACAACATTGTCAAATCGATCCATGCCTTCCATTCCGTCTACATATTGATGCAAAACACTTAAAAAACGAATATTTTTCTTTGCTTCCTCACTATTTTTTTCAAAGCTCACACGACGGATCCATTTTACAATTTCTCTCACAGATACCGAAGTAATTTTCATTGTTTTTTTTGCAATTCGTTCTTCCTCTGGAATTTCTTCTCCATGGATCAAACGCAATTTTTGCTCTAAATATTGAAAATTTTGTTCCTTACAATATGCGATGCCCACCAAGATATACTGCTCTGCTTCTTGTTTTTTTCCTAATTTATTGCAAATCTCATAATAGGTCTTTACAAATTGCGGATAGTTTAAAAACTTCGAGCCTGTGGCATGTTCCATGTACACCTCTGCTTCTTTTATACTTTTATAAGCAAGTTTTACTTCTCCTTCTTTCAAGCATACCAAACTACGTACATAATAATACAAAAACAGGCTATCTTCACTATACAAGGCATCTTCCATATGCCCACCTTCGATAATATGATTCAAAAATTGCTTGGCATTATTCAAATACAAATAAGCGTGATGAAAAATTCCAGCACGGAAACAGGCCAAGGCAATTAATCCAAACAATTTTGCAATGTTACATACACGAAGCGTACTCATCTTCAATTCAGTTAAAATATTATTGGCAGTCAATAAACATTCGCTGGCATTGTTATAATCCCCGGCAACAATGCCATTAATTCCCATATTGTATAAGGTTTCTACCACTTCATCTACCATACCGTAATTGAAATAGATGCGCAACGCCTTGTTATAATGTTGATTGGCAAGTTCGTATTGCCCCATTCCACAATAACTGTAACCAAGACCATTATATATACCGGCTTCTCTTAATGAATCCTTAGAAATCCGTACAATTTTCATAGTCTCCCAATAAAAATGTATGGCAGTTGAAAAATAACTATGAATAGAGGACAACAGAATTACCTTTTGGTATGCCTCCATAAGAAAATGTCCATTTCCCAATCTTTTTCCTATTGCAATACCTTTCATAAAATACGGTATTTTGTTTTCAATCCCGTTCACTTCTTCTAAGTCACTATATGCATTATCAAAACAATACACATAAATATGTGCCAAGTGATTCCATGCACCATTTTCTTCACATTTTTTTATAAAATCTTCTGAAACGTCATAGCTTTTTTCAGAAATCCACAGATCCTTCCAACCGTAATATTCCGCCATAATGGTAAGCATTTCCGTTTTAAATTGCATGGTTTCATTTTGATAGGTGTCCGCCATTTCCTTACAAGCCATAATATATGTACGCATTGGCACTTCATTTCTACTATACATATACACAAGTGCCTTATTACATATCACATCAAACTTGATATCATCTACTTCTGAGCCCTTGAGCAAATTTTCTTCCAACAAATCACAAACCAAAAGTGCATAAGAATAATCTTCCAAACCAAGACTTGCCCAAAAATACAAATGTAGAATAAATCGTTTATACAGTAACGAAATATTCCAGCTATCATATTTATGCAAATTATAATATTTTTTCAGATAATACATACAAGTTTCACATTCCAGGAAAAAGGACATATGTATTAACTTCTCAAGGCGGTCCAATTCATTTTCTACCACCCTTCTTTCCAATCGCTCATCTTCTATCTTGTTTTTTTCTTCCAAAAATACGTCAAAACAACAATCTCTTTCCTGGCAACGTTGTAAGACATCTGTTGCAATTTTTTTTGAACATTCTAAGGATTCCCCTAAATTGTTATAGATTCCCAACACTTTCACACGGGCAGCCAAATTCCCCTTTTGTAATGCTAATAATATATTCCAAAAAGATGTACTGGCTATATTCATTTGATCTACAATTAATAATAATCCCGTTTTCTGTGTGACATATGCCAACATCTGCATAACAGTCTCCATGATTTTTCTTTTCTCATAGGCATACTCTCCCACCAATAGTTCTTCTTGACGGTGCAGATGTTCCCCTGTGAAATAATTTTTAAATAACTGTCTATGCAAACTATATACATTACATTTATCCAAAAAAACATCTATTTTTGAGCTGTTATTGCATTTCTCGAAAACATAATCCCTGATAATATCCAAAAATGGTTCATAACTTTCTCTCACTTTATTTTCAGAAAATGCATGGTAAACCAACTGATATGAGCCTAATTCCAACTCCATCTCCTGTAATTCTGCTTCCGTCAATTGAAAGTTATTATTGTGTCTGATAATCAATAAATTGTTTATCTTACTACCACCATCATCCAGCAAGGCATGTATGTAATCTTGCACATATACTAATCCCTTTTTTTGCATATTAACCCCTACTCTCTTTGCTCTTTCGTTCAACACTATGAAAGTGTTTTCTGTAAATTTCTATATACAGCTAACCCTATTGGGCGAATTGCGAATACGAATGTGTCAATAACTGATTTTTAAGTAACACCGCTTTCATTTATAGTGTCGTCAAAAAGCTGACATGTCGGTTTACTTGGCTAAATATCCCCTTAATGCACTCAAATTTGCTTTCATGTCTCTTTTTCCCAGCTGATACAAGGCTCCTAATTTTTCTACATCCTTTTCTAATCGTCCGATTGTAACCGGTTCGCTAGGTTCCACTACAAAAATGCGTCCTTCTTTTTCTAATTGTAGTAATTCATCACATTGATGATTATATTTTGCGTTACAGTGATACAATGTTTCTGCAAATTTTGGATACTTTCTATACACCCCATAAGTCAATCTGGTTTCCATCTTTGTAGGCATCTTTTTTCTATAATCTTTCGCTCGGGTACGCACCACAATAATTTTCTTATATTTTTCATGCAATGCCCAACGATAAGGTACCTTACAACTACATCCCCCATCTAAATACATTTGTCCATTCATTTCAACCATTTTCGATACAAAGGGCATAGAAGCAGACGCCTGCGTTGCTAATAAAATATCTTTGCATTTTCCTTTTTCTATGTATTCGGTTTTTCCTGTATGGCAATTCGTTACCACAGCCACAAACCTTTGTTGTGGACGATTGAACCATTTTTGATCCCAAGGCTCAATCTCATTATAATCTTTATACATAAAATCAAAACCAATGAAACCCCGATTGTTTTTATAAGCTCTCCTACCTATATATCGGCTATCATGTCTATATTTTAAATTCATCCGTGCAGCTCTTCCCAAATGCCCCGCTGCATAATTCAGACCATTTAAGGCACCTGCACTGGTTCCAATGACACAGCCAAAATACAAATCTTCTTCTAAAAGGCAATCCAATACCCCTTCTGTGTACATACCACGCATGGCTCCTCCTTCCAACACCAAACAAGCATTGGCAACAGGTCCTTTCTTATTTCCACTAGGGATTTCATCTATCTTTGAATATATTTCCTCTTTTTCTTTTCCCATAATTGCTTTATCGCTTAAGAACTACCGTACCCCCCACAATGTTCGATTTCTAAGCGATTTCTCCTTCCTTTTTTTCCTTTTAGCTGGTCATTTTACTCACCGCCAAATAGGAACAACTCTACCAATACCATTTTGTCTGCAAGCAGTCGCATGGTATTGGTAGAGTTGTTCCTGCTCGGCTGAACTGATATAACAAAATCTTACAATTTTGTTAGGTTTCTTTACATTTTTGTTACAATAGTTTAAACTAAGTTTGTTGTTATGAATGAGTTATCCATAACTCCTTACCTTTTATATAAAAGAACCTGAGCATTTCTCCCCCCTCTACGCTTAGGTTCTTTTTTCTTTGAAAGTATTTTCCATAGTCAACAGAATGCATGCAATACACTTTCATAGATTATGGTACCTACTTTGCAAACACTATTTTGCACTATTTTCTTGGATTTGATTCAAAATCTTCACATGTGCTTTCAGCATGTTATAATACAGCATTCCTTTTTCTTTTCCAAACTCTTTGATTAAGGCAGAACGAAATGAATTTAGATTTTGTCTTTTTTCACTCGCCTCATATACAAAAGTAGAAACTTTTTTTGGACAAGTTAGTTTTACCTCTCCATAAGCAAACACTAACTGACAATACTTTCGAAAACGTTCTTCTTTTTTCCATGCTTTTTTTTTCAAATAAGATTTTAAATTACTTTTTTCCTTTTGGTATACCGTTTTGCCTGCATTTCCCAAAAAGATCGTTAGCGCATTGTGAATCACACCATTATTTTGTATGCCAATGCAATTCACAATTTTATTTAATAGATCTTCCACTACAGCACTGTCTATTTCTTCTGATGATTTTTCCGCTTTCTCACATGCTGTTTCTGATTTCTCTTCTTTGCCTTCTGCCAAATTCTCTGTTTTCTTAGAAATAGAAGTCTGCATTTCCACTTGTATTCCTTTTTCTGCAGTAGCAACAGTTTTCAACTCAACAGGTGCTTCCTCTGTTTTAGATGCTTCCTCTACAACAGGCGTTTCCTCTGTTTTAGATACTTCCTCTACAACAGGCGTTTCCTCTGTTTTAGATACTTTCTCTACAACAGGCGTTTCTTCTGTTTTAGATACTTTCTCTACAACAGGCGTTTCCTCTGTTTTAGATACTTCCTCTACAACAGGAGCTTCCTC
>JAFORL010000007.1 GCA_017393285.1 Lachnospiraceae bacterium | reverse complement strand
GTAAAGGTTTCCCGGCTGGTCTGGCTGAAATGGAAATAAATATCAAAGGTCGTACCGCCAACGGTCTTTACCATATCGATAGCTTCCGACAAACCTAACTTTTTCAAAGACTCTTTCAACGAAAATGTCTCTGGGGCTAAATTGAATTTTGGCATTTGCACTTTTGTAAGTTCAGTGCCAGATTCACGCAATTGCTGAAAAATATATTGTTTATCTACTGAAGACATCGCTGCAAATCTTTCTGTTGCGGAAACTTCCTGCGTATCTCCAGCCACCATAAAATTCATTTCTAAGCCATCAGCTAAAGGTAGTGTTACAAGCTGATACCCATCCTCTGTTTCCAAATATCGTAATTGTGTATCCATACTAGACATCATAGATACTTCTCGTTTTCCATTCACGCCATAAAAAGGACCTGGAGATGTTCTATCGAATATTTCACTTTCCCAATCTGCTCTTATATATAACGTATTTAATAAAATCGAATTGGTATCTGCATTTATGTCATCTTGTTGAAACATGTTTTGTAATTTTTGATTAGTATTTTCACTTACATAAGTGTTTATCTCATTTACAAAATTCACATCCTCAAAATTTTTAACTTTTTGTTCTACACCATATTTATCATTTAAATCTGCAAAGTATTGTTTTTGACATTCTGCATCCCAATTAAATTTATCATTACACCAAATAGAATTTGTCAAACGTACGGTTGCAGTTTTTGGTTTATAGCTATCAGCAGGTGTTGGAAATGGATTGTCAGATTCAACTACTCCCGATGTTTCACTTTCCAAATTTCCAATCTTATGATGATTCATATAATAGTCACTACATTGCCTTTTCCATGTATTGAGTGTATCTTCATTTGCATCCTGTAATCCAAAAAGCGTTTTCATTTCCTGCTTAGAGTTTCCTTCTGATGCTTCCAATGCCATCACAAATGCACTGGTGATACTCCATGGTGAAAGTGCCTTTGTATCTGCTCCATTTGCTTGAAACAAATCCATGCCTAATATATTATTTGACACTACAAATGCATTTCCTTTTAACTTACTTCTATCTGCTAATCCTGTAACGGCAGTTGCAGTTGCAATTGGGCTGCTCTCTGTTACTGCTGTAGAAGTAACTGCTGTCGTACTAACTACAGATGCCTGATTAGCAGCTGTTGCCGATGGACTAACTACTGTGGTTGGACTGGCTACTGTGGTTGGACTGGCTACTGCTGTTGCCGTATCTGTAACCTCTATACTTGGCACAGGTGACTCTTGTACATGACCCGGATTTGTAGGAGCTACTGACGTTCTGGTTGGCACTGAAGTTCCATTTGTACTTGGTGTTGACTGGGTTGGAACTCCATTTGCTTGTGTTTGATCCGTTGTTGCTGGTGTAGTACTCACACTTGGAATTGACGAAGCCGGCACTCCCATCGTTGCATTAACGGTTGCAGTAACCATAACTGGTTCTGGTGATTTTGGCGTTGTTTTTTTACTTTTTTTCACATTGATAATAAGTACAAGCTTTTTTTTCTTATTTTTTAAAGTAATCTTTGCTGTTCCTTTTGCAATTGCCTTTATATGCAAGGTACGCTTCCCCGCAATCTTTGACTTTACTTTCTTAACAGATATACACTTATTCGTTTTTATTTTTACAAACATTTTTTTACTATACGATAGGTTGTTCCATTTCTCTCCTACGGTCAGCTGTATTTTTGTGATTTTGATTTCATTCCTATTTTTCGCTTCCACTCTTGTACAATTGAAAGCTACAACGGCAACCATAGTCAAAGCTATGATTTTTTTTAACTGTCGTTTCATCTCTTCATCTCCATTCAATAATTTACGCATTCTCTTTTACTTTGCGAATAAAGAATTTACTTTTCTCACATTCCATCATTTACTCGTTCTCTTTTGCTTTACGAGACATGTAATTCGGTTTTAAATGCTGATCAATCATTTGCTCAATCATTCTCTTTTTTAAGTATACATCAAAACTTAATATACATATAAACGTAAAACAGGTTAAAAATTCTTTTTCTTCTTCATTTTTCACCTCCTCATCAAACATAGTATCCGCCTTTTTATATTTGCGAATAACATCTTTTGCTAGTGCATCAATTTGCTCCTCTTCATAGCGAAATACTTCTTGATACACATCCTCTAAGTGTATCGACATCTTTTCTTTTTCACCCTCACAAAACATGTCTAACAAAGGCTGAAATACGGTTCGAATATCGCTAATTGATAACACATTTTTGAAGTAATAGATAAAAATCAATAACAACATGTGCTCTTTCGAATATTTTTTCTTTGTCGGAGACGGTAATAAATGATTTTTCGTATAATTATTTATCATGGTTTTGGTTAATATTTTATCTTCTTCCAAACGCTTTTCTTCTGATAAATGTTCATCCATAAAGGTAGTTACCTGATCCATATATAAATCAATATTTGGAATTTCTCCTGGCTGAATAAAATCTATTCTTTTTAAATTTTCTATTAAAGTTCGCACATATTCTGCGTTGCTCTTGCTCAACTCCATCACCTCATTTTACATTATATAGTATCAAAAAACATATGACAAGTCTTTTCAATCTAAACTTTTTTCTGACAATTTAGAAGCAAGAATTCAGCCAATATAATAAACTGTTAAGACTTTTGACAAGCTGAAAAGTTTCGAAACAGTTCACTTTACAATCAGCTATCGATACCGTTATTTATCTTGCACAACGTATCATTAAATGCTAAAATGAAACTATTAGAAGAGCAGAAACATTGTGGATCTACTTCAAAATTGCACGCTTCTGCATTTTCACAAAGAAAGGGGATAAAACAGATATGAAACGAAATGATTATATAGATTGGGATGCTTATTTCATGGGAATTGCCATGTTATCAGCGCAAAGAAGTAAAGATCCAAATACCAGCGTAGGTGCTTGTATCGTTGGCAGCGATAACAGAATTCTATCCTTAGGATACAATGGTATGCCTCGCGGTTGTTCGGATGATGAATTTCCTTGGGCAAGAGAAGGAGATCCTTTAGATACCAAATATTTATATGTCTGCCATGCAGAAATGAATGCAATATTAAATTATACCGGTTCTCACATGAAAGGTGCCAAGATTTATACAACACTATTTCCCTGTAACGAATGTACCAAAGCCTTAATCCAATCTGGCATAGCAGAAGTCATCTATTTATCTGACAAATATGCGCAAACTGCCAGTGTCATTGCTGCAAAAAAAATGATGAAAAGTGCAAACATTGTGTACCGACCTTACCAGCCAATTCAAAAAGATATTTTATTACATTTATAAAAAGCACGATTCTGGGTGGCTATTCTGTATTTCATCAACAAGCGTATAAAAATACATACAAACCTGCCACACAATAGCAACTTTTCTACTTTTCCAATTTCAGACCTGTATAGGGCATGTACAGCTTACGACCTACGCAAAGACCGTCATTTACTCATACAGGTCTGATTTTTACCTATCCAATCAGGAGCACATGCAGGCAGGCATTTTTTCCTTACAGCAAACATTTTCCAATACATACCTTGTTTCCCGGATTCCCCCTTAAAAAGATGTCTGCACATTTTCTTCTTTTTTTGCTGGTTCCAATTTTTCTCTATGTTCACGTCTATATTTTTTTACATCCTTCTTTAATTTTTTCCAAGCTTTCTTATGTTTTACATAATATTTCGGGCACATTTTTCCAGTCACATCATAATGGCGGATAATATTTTCCTGTTTCACATGATATTTTTCAGATAACCATGCCACCAAATGAATCAAAGACTTATAAGTACGCTTTGAAAATTTTCCTGACGAATCCGGATGACAGCATTCTATAGATATGGTGTCAATATTTCTTTTATTGGAAGCATATGCAATCTCTGACAAAGGCATACATTGCACAATTTCTCCTTTTAGCCCTACAATAAAATGACTACTGGCATATGTTGTCTTCTTTTTTCTTAAATTTTCAAAATAATTTCTGTTATCCATAGCACTACTACCTGGATTGGCTGTGTAATGGATTACAATTCCTTTCACCTGCTTTAATTTTCTCTGGGATCTGGAATACGTATTAGGCGTCAAATATTCTTTCACAATATTGGGCTTATCGATATCCATATCTACATCTTTTTTGGGTGCTTCTTTCTCTTTCACATCAGCCATAAAACTCAGTACCGCACATACCAAAATCATCACTGTAACAGCACCTAAAAACATAAAAAACAGCTTACTCAAAAACATTTCTATCGCTGTTGGCTTCTTCCCCTTTTCTTCCATCTATACCTTCCTTTAAACTTTTACTTTTGTATATACTATATTATTTTTCCGCATAAAAATATGCCTTTACCAATGCTTCGCTCCATAGAAAAAGGACGTATATTTCAACGTCCTCTTTGCTATTTCTACGCATATATTTGATACACAATTATTGATCAATGCTATAATTTGGAGCTTCTTTCGTAATATGAATGTCATGTGGATGACTTTCTTTTAATGATGCTGCAGAAATCTTTACAAATCTTCCATTTTCTTTCAAAGATTCAATATTTGGTGTTCCGCAGTATCCCATACCAGAACGAATTCCACCAATTAACTGGAATACCGTATCTTCAATAGAGCCCTTATATGCAACACGTCCCTCTACACCTTCAGGAACTAATTTCTTTGCATTTTCTTGGAAATAACGATCCTTACTACCATTTTCCATAGCAGCAATAGAACCCATTCCACGATATACTTTATATTTTCTTCCTTGGAATAATTCAAAAGTACCTGGTGCTTCATCACAACCAGCAAACATACTACCCATCATACAAACGTTTGCACCTGCTGCAATTGCCTTAGTCATATCTCCTGAATACTTGATACCACCATCTGCAATAATTGGTACGTTGTATTCTTTTGCAACTTTGTAACAATCCATGATTGCAGAAATCTGTGGTACACCAATACCAGCCACGACACGTGTAGTACAAATTGATCCAGGTCCAATACCAACCTTAACTGCACTAGCACCAGCTTCAATCAAGTCACGAACAGCTTCACCTGTAGCTACATTACCTGCAATAATTTGTAATTCTGGGAATTGCTCACGAATCATCTTTACACAACGGATTACATTTGCAGAATGTCCATGTGCACTATCTAATACTACAGCATCTACTTTTGCATCCACCAATGCTTTTACACGCTCTAACACATTTGCAGTAATACCAACTGCTGCTGCACACAATAATCTTCCTTGCGAATCTTTTGCAGCCAAAGGATACTTAATCTGTTTTTCAATATCCTTAATTGTAATCAATCCTTTTAAATTACCTTCTGCGTCAACAATAGGCAACTTTTCTTTTCTTGCTTTTGCAAGGATTTCTTTTGCTTCTTCTAAGGTAATACCCTCTTGGGCAGTTACCAAATTCTCTGAAGTCATAGAATACTTAATCTTCTTTTTAAAATCCGTTTCGAATTTCAAGTCACGGTTTGTCAAAATACCAACTAACTTCTTACCTTCTGTAATTGGTACACCTGAAATTCTAAACTTAGCCATTAAGTTATCTGCATCTTCTAATGTATGCTCTGGTGATAAATAAAATGGGTCAGTAATTACGCCGTTCTCTGAACGTTTTACACGATCAACTTCCTCTGCCTGCTCTTCAATGGACATATTCTTATGAATAACACCAATACCACCTTGTCTAGCCATTGCAATAGCCATACGGTGCTCTGTAACAGTATCCATACCTGCACTCATCATAGGGATATTTAACTTAATCTTACTTGTTAAATTTGTAGATAAGTCAATCTCATTTGGTATCACTTCCGAATAACTTGGTACTAATAATACATCATCAAATGTAATGCCATCACCAATAATTGTTCCCATTTTAATTTCCTCACTTTCTTTTGTTGCTGAATATTGATTTCCATGTACCCTAACGCGTACCGACACAAAAAGAGAAAAGTTTATATTGCATATACATGATTTGCATTACCACACAACGCATCACACAATTTAATATCTCAAAATTCTCCATTTTATGTCCTTCGATTTTTACAAGTATAACGAAAAATCAAGCTTTTGTCAACCTATATTCTGTAAATACAAAATACTATTTGCAACCATTCACACAAGAGCTGATTTATTTTCATACAAAGGCCAGTCACAATAAACCCACATGTTAGTCCCCAGACACCGCAGTATATGAAAATGGGTTTACTAGCTATTCCTGTTTCGTTATAACAAAAGCTTTCGCTTTCGAAAAAACCCGACGCCAAAACAGCGCCGGGTTCACTCTACTTTTCAAATTATAACTCTGTAAATCTTTGGCCAAGTCTCATACGCAAACAATACAACAACTTCTCAGATGGTTCAATATACAGACGTACATTTTGATTGTTTAACACAGTAACCAGTGCATACATATCCTTCTCTCTTTTGGCTGGACCAAAATCTTTTATTGCATAGGATTTGTATTTATCCATCATTGATGATTGTATCGGCATACAAGCTTCCACATTTTCCATCTCAATCTTTGCCAGATTCACACGCTTATTTTTATTGATAATTTTTACAATTAATAAGACATTGTCACAAAAATCATATTCATACTCAATACGCCCTCTTCGGAAAAAGAAGGTTGTCAATGCGATGATTGTAATCTCAAAAGGCAAAGCAAAGGTAATAATCGCATAAACATGACTCAATATAGCAGATCGACACGCTATCACAAAAAAGATTGCCATCGCTATATAAATGATACAACAGATGAGATTTCTGAAAAATGGCTGTTTTGGCTTTACTACCACTTCTGCCAACATCGATTCCATAGTTGTTCCTCATTTCTATTTTGCTATTGTAATTACATCATTCCCATACCTGGATTTCCAGCTGGCATAGCTGGCACATCTTCTTTAATTTGTGCAACTACTGACTCTGTAGTAAGTAATGTTGAAGCAACTGAATTTGCGTTCTGTAATGCACTTCTTGTAACCTTTACCGGATCCAAAATACCTGCCTCAACCATATTTACATATTCTTCATTATAAGCATCATATCCTTGACCTGGTTGTGATTCACGCACACGATTGATAATTACTGCACCTTCTAATCCAGCATTTGCAGCAATTGTTGACAATGGTGCTTCTAAGGCCTTCAAAATAATGTTTGCACCTGTCTTTTCATCACCTTCCAAGGTAGCTGCCAATTTTGCAACTTCTTTTGAAGCATGGATATAAGCTGATCCACCACCTGCAATAACGCCTTCTTCAACTGCTGCCTTTGTTGCTGCAAGTGCATCTTCCATACGTAATTTTGCTTCCTGCATTTCTGTTTCTGTAGCAGCACCTACACGAATTACTGCAACACCGCCAGCTAATTTTGCTAATCTTTCTTGTAATTTTTCTCTATCAAACTCTGAAGTTGTTTCTTCAATTTGCTTCTTAATTTGGGCAACTCTTGCTTCAATAGCATCCTTGCTTCCTTCACCATCTACAATAATTGTATTCTCTTTTTGAACCTTTACAGACTTAGCACGACCTAATTGGTCAAGTGTAGTTTCCTTTAAATCTAAACCTAATTCATCAGAAATTACTTCTCCACCTGTTAAAATAGCAATATCTTCTAACATTGCCTTTCTTCTATCTCCATAACCAGGTGCTTTTACTGCAACAACAGAGAATGTACCACGCAATTTATTGATTACCAAAGTAGACAATGCTTCACCTTCTACATCTTCAGCAATAATCAATAATTTAGAACCACTTTGTACGATTTGCTCTAACAAAGGAAGAATTTCCTGAATATTAGAAATCTTCTTATCCGTAATTAAAATATATGGATTGTCAAGATTTGCTTCCATCTTATCCATATCTGTTGCCATATATGCTGAAATATATCCACGATCAAACTGCATACCTTCTACTAAATCTAATTCTGTTTTCATAGTCTTAGATTCTTCAATTGTGATGACACCATCATTTGAAACTTTTTCCATTGCATCTGCAACCATCTTTCCAACTTCCTCGTCTGCTGCTGAGATTGCTGCAACTTTAGCAATTTGCTCTTTACCATTTACTTTTGCACTCATGCCTTTGATTGATTCAACAGCACAGTCTGTAGCCTTCTTCATACCTTTACGAAGCACAATTGGGTTTGCTCCTGCTGCCAAATTCTTCATACCTTCATTAATCATTGCTTGTGCCAATACAGTAGCAGTAGTAGTACCATCTCCTGCTACGTCATTTGTCTTAGTAGCAACTTCTTTTACCAACTGTGCACCCATATTTTCAAATGCATCTTCTAATTCTACTTCTTTTGCAATAGTTACACCATCATTTGTAATCAATGGTGCACCAAAAGATTTATCTAACACTACGTTTCTTCCTTTTGGTCCCAACGTAACCTTAACTGTATTTGCTAACTGATTTACACCTGCTTCTAATGCTGTTCTCGCGTCTGCGCCAAATTTAATTTCCTTTGCCATAATCCAAAATCCTCCTTCTACAACTGTGTATGCTTAAACAATACTATACACAATATGCTTATTAATCCTCTACAATAGCAACAATATCGTTTTGTCTAACAATAATATATTCTTCATTGCCTAACTTAACGTCTGTTCCTGCGTACTTTGTATAAATAACTTTATCTCCAACTTTCACTTGCATGGTAACTTCTTTTCCATCTACTACACCACCTGGACCAACAGCAATCACTTCAGCCTGTTGTGGTTTTTCCTGTGCTTGACCTGGTAAAACAATACCAGATTTTGTAGTTTCTTCCGCCTCTAACTGCTTTAATACAACCTTATCACCTAATGGTACTAACTTCATAGTATTTCCTCCTTTAATCACTCGACTTCTTTCGACGTTATTAGCACTCTTTTATATCGAGTGCTAAATTTTCTTTATCAATATATTAGTCATTTGTTTTCATAAAATCAACTTGCAATTTTTAGTAAATATATAGTATTTTAATGTATTTCTTTGATTTACTCTGTTATTCTCTTTTAATCTTATTTTATTACATTAAAAGTATTGTAGTAGATAGTTTCTGCAAGCATGCTTGCTAAGAAACTAATCTATTAACAATCTATCCATATGCGCATGCCCGCATGCAATTCTGTTTGCATACATGAACAGCTAATCTGTAGGCGCAGATCCAATAGCTTTCATCCACGCGTACTTTGCAGCTTATAGGTGGTCTTTTTTACAGAAAAGTCATGCATAACCTTATAAACAAATCTGCCGAACAAAGAGTTTTGCTTGCAAAACTCTAGCGACCGCGGTATTGTGCAGCAATTAACTCCATCTCCGCGGTCTGCGCATCCTCGCGGAGCGTTTTTATGTAATAGGAAATTGCATCGCAATTTCCTATTACATAAAAAAACCCTCTTTCATAGTATGTAACTTTACATATCTATAAAAGAGGGAAGCAAATCATCATTCTATAGAATCCATATACATTTTCAAAACTGCAGGTAATCTCGAAAGTCTGAACACTATTACCTATTCTATCAAGGTCCATTACCTTTTTACACTATTGTAAACTATTTTGGTATTCTTCAAAAATATTGTCAAATACTGGTGCCATTCCTACGAATTCACAACCGTATATATTTTTTTCTCCATCCGAATCAATACGAATAATTTTTACCACACAAAACAACACCTTATCTGGTCCGCCTAATGCTAATTTTGCATTAAAATAGTAATCTAATGGCAAAACCGCTTCTGATTTAAACCCAATTCCCAATTTAGAAACATCTATAACCTCTATTGGTGCATTAACATCAGCTTTAATATTGTCCTGTTTAAATACCTGTGAAATTTCTAATTCCAACTGTGCTGGATAACGCTTTGCACGTCTTTTTTCTTGCATATTTATAACCCCCATTTTCATATTTGTTCCTTGCTCTCCTCATGAGCAAACAATTAGACTACATATTCATCTTACCTTGTATTTGGTTTTCCGTCAAGAAAAATCGATACTTCCTATAACCTAGAAAATCGATATTTCCTATAACCTAGATGTTAAGAATTACATAAGAGGCTGCACTGTTACCATAGATGACGCTTTTCCAAGTCCATAAGAAAAATACCATTGCGCCTACATGGTTACTCAAATCTACTTTGTTGAACCAATGACTTACAGACTAGTAATAGCTGAAATGTCTATTGCTTTTCCTTTTACAAAATGGTATGATGAATCAAAAACGAGATGAATAGGAGGCTCATATGCAGACACTTACTATACAACAACTCACCATTGGTGATGGAATCCCAAAAATATGTGTACCCATCGTAGCCAACTCTGTAGATTGTCTAAAAAATAATCTACAGCAATTTAACGACAAAAAAATTGACTTAATTGAATGGCGCATGGACTATCTAGACTGTGTTTCTGATACACAAATGATGTGCAGCATTGCAAAACTTCTTCGAAAAGAATTACCTAACAAACCAATTTTAGCTACATTTCGTAGTCAAAAAGAAGGAGGTGAACAATTTCTTTCTTATGAAGATTACTGTAATTTATTAAAAGCCATTGCAAGCACCGGTGCTGTTGATTTGATTGATTATGAATTATTTTCCACAGAAGAAGACCAGAAAAATGCAAAAACAATTCTAGAGTTGCAGCATTTAGGTGTAAAAGTCATCATTTCTAATCATGATTTTCAAAAGACACCAAACAAAGAAGAAATCGTTGCTCGTTTAGAAAAAATGGAAGCCTTACACGGAGATATCGCAAAAATCGCTGTAATGCCACATAATAGCACAGATGTACTTACATTGCTAGATGCTACCAATACTGTGTATCAAACGAGTTCTATACCGATTGTAACTATGTCTATGGGCAAATTAGGTGTATTATCTCGAATTTCCGGTGCAACTTTTGGTTCTTCCATTACCTTTGCTGCTTTAAACCAAGCTTCTGCTCCTGGTCAAATTCCGGTAGAAGATTTATATCAAATAAGAAATATATTATAATGCACTTTTCTGTAATAGGTAAATTGCATCTTAATTTCCTATTACCTTTTCACTATATAGAAAAAACTGTAATAGGTAATTGCTTGGCAATTTCCTATTACAGAAAAATAATCTAGAAATTATAATTATCACTTTTTATAATTCAGTATTCTATTTGCTTTTTCTTCTAAATATTTCAGGTAATATTGTGGTGCAAACCCTTCACCCGTCATATCTCTCAACAAAGTATCCGTATCTTTGCACATGCCATATTGATAAATATGTTCTTTTAAATATTCTCGAATTGGTCTAATATTGCCTTCTTCTAAATACTGTTCTATCGGCATTTGTTTTTTCAAATGTGCATACATTTGGGCAGAAATAGCTGTACCAATTGCATAACTAGGAAAATACCCAAAATCTCCACAAGACCAATGTACGTCCTGTAACACACCCTCTGCAGCATCCCTTGGTACCATTCCAAAATATTCTTCATATAGACGATTCCATGCGTCCTCTAACTGATCCACCTCTAAAGTACCATTGATTAATTGTTTCTCCACTTCATAGCGAATGATAATATGCAAACTGTAGGATAGCTCATCTGCCTCCGTTCTAATCATTCCTGGTGTGGATTTATTTATTCCCGCTACAAAGGTTTTCAATTCCACATTTTCCATTTGTTTAGGAAAATGTTGTTGTAAAATATCAAAACATCCCTTCCAAAAACTTTCACGTCTGCCAATCACATTTTCCCAAAAACGTGATTGCCCCTCATGCATTCCCATAGATGTTCCTGTTCCAACTATAGATAATGCAATAGAATCCGCAATACCTAATTCATATAATCCATGTCCTGTTTCATGTATGGCAGAAAAAATTGCACTTTCTGGATTATCCTCATAAAAATGGTTGGTTATTCTCACATCATTTTTGTGTAAATTTGTAGTAAAGGGATGTGCACTCTCTGCCATCACACCTCGCTCAAAATCAAACCCTAAATACTTAGAAAGATATTTGCATACTGCCATTTGTTCTTCTTTAGGATAGTGTTCTTTGGAAAATGCCCCTGGAATTTCAGCACTTGCTTTCCACACTTTTGGCAACATTGGCAGTAAAACTTTTTTTAAATTCTCAAAAAAAGTATCTAATATTTCCACTGAAAAGCCTGGTTCAAATTCCTCTAGTAAATAATCATACAAACATGATTTTTTTTCTTTACTTTTTTGATCTTGATACTGCGCAAATTTTCTTTTATAATTTACAATTTCCGTCAAAATAGGTGCAAAGATCTGAAAATCTTTTTCTTTCTTTGCCTTTACCCAAACATTCGTTGCTCTGGAAACCAAATTAGAATATGCCTTATATTCCTGATCAGGAATACAATCTAACTGCACAAACATCTTTTTCCATTGTTTTACCAACGCTTGCTCCTCAAAGGTTAAATGTTCCCAAACCTGCTCTTGTGACGCTTGATCTAAAAGTTGTCTTACCTCGTCATTCACCAAAACCTGCTTATATGCTTCGGAAATTTCACCAATAACCTTTGACGTGAATGTATCAGCTTTCGCTGGTGCAAAGGTTTCCTGATCCCATTCCAATAATGCTAAAGCAGCTTGATATGCTACTCCTCTATCCATATACACATGTAATTTTTTTATACATTCTTGCACAATAATCATCCCCTTTTTTTCCTTAAAACTACTGTTACACAGTTTTTGACCTAAACAAAGACCATTAGTTCAAAGCGAAAAACTGAAAACTAGTATACAAAGCAGTCATATCCGTTTACTATAAAAATGTTATATAATCTACTTTTACTATGTACCAAATATAATAAAAATATTAT
>JAFORL010000062.1 GCA_017393285.1 Lachnospiraceae bacterium | reverse complement strand
TCACCTAATACGTCGTAGAATACATAATCCAAATCATCTGTGTAAGCACCTAAGTTCTCCAACATGTTAATAGAAGTAATAATACCACGACCTGCACATCCTACACCTGGCTCTGGTCCGCCGGATTCAACACAACGGGTTCCACCGTATCCTTCTTTCATGATACGATCCAATTCGATATCTTCTCCTTCTTCGCGGATGGTATCAAGTACTGTCTTCTGTGCCAAACCACCTAATAACAAACGGGTGGAATCTGCTTTTGGATCACATCCAACAACCATTACTTTCTTTCCATGCTCTACTAAACCTGCTGTTAAATTCTGTGTTGTTGTAGATTTTCCAATTCCACCTTTTCCATAAATTGCTATCTGTCTTAATTCGCTCATATTTCTTAATTTCCTTTCTATCTATAAAATGTTTTTATCTATACAAAATACACTACATGCCCTGTATCCACTCATTCCAAATCTCCTTCCTGTCCTTTTATCTCAAACAGAGAAGACCAAATACGAACTGGTTTCTAGCAATACATCTCATTTATGTAGTTATTTAACTGAGTAATTTTTTTAGTGCTTCATAATCCTGCACTTTTTGAATAGAATCCTGTATCAAACCAGGGAGTTCGTAAACTTCTAAACCATGTTGCTCTGCCACTGCTGCAGCACCTGGTCCAATTCTACTGACCAAAAGGTAGGTACAATCCTCTAAATTTTTCATAGCAGCATCCATTTCACCATCATCGTGAAAGCCACCTTGACAAACTGGAACTGCATCCCGAACTTCCGTAACATTGATTTGTCCATTCTCAACTTCATAAATATAAAACTGTTTTGCATGTCCAAAATGCTGATTTACTACTATACCATCGCTGGAAGCCACTGCCAGGCGTACCTTTCCATCAGCCATGGGAAAATGTTTCCTTTACGCCAAGTTTTCTCTGATAAATCTGATCACCAAATTCTGATTTACCAGGAACCCCCACTGCGTCTGCACGACAGTGTTGACAATGCCTGAAAACATCAATATACTTGGATGCTTTCGTTCTTGCTTCCTCAATCTGTGCACAAGTTGGTGCCTGACAATCCTTCAACTCATGCTGCGGGATTAAAGGAATAATATTATAAATCTTTGCACCTGCTTCACTTACCGTTTTTGCAATTTCTTCAATATGTTCTCCGTTGATTTCCGGAACTAAAACAGTATTGACTTTCACAGTAATACCTGCATCTGCTATTTTTTTGATACCTTCCAATTGATTTTTAATCAATATTTTGGCAGCTTCCACACCTGTAATTTTTTCTCCATGGTAAATGATAAATGCATTTAATTTTTCCTCAATCTCTGGATTCACTGCATTTACGGTAACCGTCAAAGAGTCAATTCCTACAGAAATCACATCCTCCGCACGTTCCGATAAAAGTAACCCATTTGTACTCATACATTTTATTAAATCCGGATATTCCTTTTTTATTATTTTGAATGTTTCCAACGCATAATCTGTTGCTAAGGTATCTCCCGGACCTGCAATTCCTGCCACCCTGATATCCGGACAAAGCTCCAATGCCTTCTTTAATATGTCTTTACATTCTTCCGGTTGCAACACCTTGGAAGTAACTCCCGGACGTTGCTCCACATCATTGATTGTACGATCACAAAAACGACAAGCTATGTTACACCCTGGACTAACCGGCAAATGAATTCTGCCTGCGTTATTTTTATGTCCTCCAAAACAAGGATGGGACTCTTGTAACTGTTGATATCGATTGCCCATACAACACCTTCTTTCTTTTGTTGTATTATGCAACAGTTCAATGATTGTCTGAACTGTTATCTACTCTTGTGACACCCTGTCACAAATGATACCGGTTGGATTCGAACCAACATCGCTACTGTTCACTCGTTCCTCGTGACAGCACCGATTTTGCAAGCCTATGCCATTCCAGCGGCCACGGCATCCTTATATTTTTGTTCTTATAATAAACAAACGACCAAAGATTTTGCACATTCGACAAAGTTTTACCTTCGTTGGAGATTGCACCCCGACTGAGATAAACTTTGAAACAAAATGTACAAAACCTCTGGTCTTTCCAGTCAGTTTTGTTTGTATTGAAAGGTATTCTCTTTATCAAAATTAAAATTCAGTTTTACAAACGTATCTTTTCTGTCGTATCTATCTGAATTACTTTTCCGTCCTGGACGATCAAAGTCACACTTCCATAACGGATTTCATCAACTATTTTTTCAAGCAAAGGTAAATAATCCTTCTTTTTCTCATCTTTTTTGCACGCTGTCGCCACTTGATCATCTCCTAACTACTATTCATTTTCATACATATCGACTATTTATTTGTCAAAGCACTCGTAAGGTGCATCTTTACGCAAAAATTAATCATTGAACAATGGTGTAGAAAGATATCTGTCTCCTGAGTCAGGCAACAAGGCTACAATTGTCTTTCCCTTGTTTTCAGGACGTTTTGCAAGGGTTTCTGCTGCTTTTAAAGCTGCTCCGGAAGAAATACCAACCAAAATTCCTTCTGATGT
>JAFORL010000061.1 GCA_017393285.1 Lachnospiraceae bacterium | reverse complement strand
TTTCTTCTAATCGTTCCTGTGTCATTGGGGTAGGAATGGTAAACAATTCATTATTATCAATTGCCTCTGCTAAACTCAGATACTCTTTTGCCTGATTACTGTCCGGCTTATACTGAATTACCGTCTGTTTATTGATTTCTGCATGCTGTACCAGATTGTCGCGAGGAACAAAATAGATAAGCTGTGTTCCAAGTTCTTTTGCAAACGCTCTCAACAAATCTTTTTCCCTATCAACATTACGGCTGTTACAAATAATACCACCTAATCTGACACCACCTGTTCTGGCATATTTCGCAATTCCCTTTGATATATTATTTGCAGCATACAATGCCATCATTTCTCCACTGGCTACAATGTAGATTTCCTGTGCTTTTCCTTCACGGATTGGCATGGCAAAACCACCACAAACTACGTCACCCAATACATCGTAAAATACATAATCCAAATCATCTGTATATGCGCCTAGTCTTTCCAACATACCAACAGAAGTAATAATTCCTCGACCAGCACATCCTACTCCAGGTTCCGGACCACCTGATTCCACGCATCTGGTTCCTCCATATCCTTCCTTCAGAATAGAATCTAATTCCACATCTTCTCCTTCTTCACGTATAGTATCCAAAACCGTTCTTTGGGCTAAGCCTCCTAACAATAATCTGGTAGAGTCTGCTTTCGGATCACATCCTACTACCATTACCTTCTTTCCTAATTCCACCAACCCTGCTGTTAAATTCTGTGTTGTGGTTGATTTACCAATTCCACCTTTTCCATAAATAGCTACTTGTCTCAATTTTGACATATGTAATCTCCTTCCTTTTTCCTATAAAACTAACATGCTACTAGCAGACTTTTTCAAAAACAAATTACTGTAAACATCCTGAATAAGTTGTAATCCACCAGGATATCACGCAAATGTTTTATGTAAATCAACTTCCGCATTACCTTGATAAATACACAACCTAACCATCTCTATTTACTTATGTATTATTTTTCTCATACTCTTCTAGCAATTCTTTATAAATCGCATCATCTGGCTCTTCTTTTAGCAAACTGTCTAATGCATCTTTATAAATTGTCGTATCAATATAATCATCCACATCAATACTGCCATCCGCAAAACCTGCTTCTACCGCTGTATTATAAAAATCTTCCACAACCTTTTTACCAGGGTCTGGACTTAAACCTAAATGACCATAATCGTAAAGTTGACTGTCTATAATCTTATCATCAACTTTTATGTATTTTTTCAAATATTCTTTGGTACGTTCCTTATCTGTCTTGTAAATTCGATATGCTTTTATCTGGGATCTTAAAATTTTTACATATAAATCTCTGTCTGCTTCAATATCCGACTTGTTTGCCCAGGTACGGCAACAAGGAGCTCCTGGAAAATAATCATCCACATGTGCTAAAATTTCTAGTCCTTCATCAACTGCTGTACTTCGATAAGTCATAAACACATTACCAAAATCCACTTCCCCCTTCAGTACAGACTGAATAACAG
Source organism: Lachnospiraceae bacterium (assembly GCA_017393285.1). GTDB lineage: Bacteria > Bacillota > Clostridia > Lachnospirales > Lachnospiraceae > CAG-411. The sequence goes on along the minus strand of JAFORL010000061.1, from coordinate 4,710 downwards.
TATTGGCATCTGCCAATTCTACAAACTCAATGGTTCTTAAATCCACACCGTTATGTAAAAGATAGGAACGTAGTGCGATATCACCGGTTGTAGTTCTAGTTGTTCCAAATTTCTTTCCTTTCAAACTTTCTGCATCTAGATTCTTCAATGCCGGAATATTCTCTGGCAATGCTACCAAAGCGGCACCTTCTGTCATATTTCCGGAAATCACAACCATTTCTTCCCCTTGTTCATCCGAACACAATGGCATGATGGTTCCCCCACCTGCTGCCCAATCAACCTTTTTTGTCGTTACAGCAGCAATCAGATCTGGGTTTGAATTTAATGGTGTTAATTCTACATCCAATCCTTCTTCTTCAAAAATTCCTGCATAATATGCAATCACTTCTGTGGCACTTGCAACCGAAGTATTTCCTGCTCCAATCACGACTTTTTGCAATCCTTTACTATCTTTTTTGCTGTTTTGCGTCGAAGCTCCTTTATTACCGCAACCTGATAATCCAATAACTCCTACTAACAAAAGTGCTAGAAATCTTCTTATTCTTTTCATATAAAACACCTCCATATAAAATTAATGCCAACGTACCAATTTTTGATCTGCGAATTTAATCACAATATTCAATACAGTAACCACAATACCAATGATAATAATACCTGCTACTACTCTTGTATAATCTGCATAATCAGAATAATATTTTACAAACCATCCCAAACCGGATCTTGCACCAATCATTTCTGCTGCCGTCAAAACCATAAAAGCACTGGTAAGGGAACCGGATAATGCATTAATCACACTCGGTACACTATATGGAAACAAAATATGGAAAAACATGGAGGACGAACTTAAATTTAATGTTCGTGCTGAATCCACAATTTCTTTTTCCACATGAGAAACACGATAAACAATGTTCAAAAATATTCCCCAAAACATAGAAATTGCTAATACAAAAATCTGGGCGATTTGAAACGATGGTAAACATGCAATGGCATATGGTGTATATATAATCGCTGGTATTGGACTGATTACTTTTACAATTGGCATTACCGTATCATATACCCGTGTAAACCAACCAGTTATCATACCAAATACAACCCCCAAAACCAAAGCAAATAAAAATCCAATCCCCAATAATCGAAAAGAACTGATTAGTCCTTCTATAATTTTGGGATAATCAGACACAAAAATCTGAAATACATTTTCTGGTGAAGGTAATAATAATTTTCTACCTGTTGCAAATTTTGTTGCTTTGAAATCCCAAATAAGTAAAATTAGAAATACGATAGAAGTCACATCATAAATCGCTGCTTTTTTCCACTGAAGCAGCAATTGTACTTCAAATATAATAGCCACTATAATAAAAGGAATTTTATTCTCTATCTCCACATCCTTAGAATCCGGCAAGAATATGATGACAAGCAGCAATGCAACAAACAATAAATGTGGCAATATTTTAAAAAAATTCTGCAGTATTTTTTTCATAGCACTACCTCCTCATTTCCAATATTTTCTTTTACATCTTTATAGAAATAACTCATGATTTCCTGACGCAATTCCTTGTATTTCGAGGTAGCAAAAATATCCTGTCTATTTCTTGGACGTGCAAAATCTACTTGAAATTCCTTGGCTATCTTTTTATCAGCCATAAAAAACACACGATCGGATAAGAGAATAGCCTCATCAATATCATGGGTGACCATCACAATGGTTTTTTTCTCATTTCCACGTTCCAATAATTCCAACAACATATCCTGTAAAACAACTCTGGTCTTTGCATCTACCGCTCCAAAAGGTTCATCCATCAATAAAATTTCCGGTTCCATTGCTAACGTTCTAGCTATGGCAACACGCTGTCTCATACCACCGGACAATTGATATGGATACTTATTGTCAATTCCATCTAACCCTACTGCATTTAAGTATTGCTTTGCAATCTTTTCAATTTCCTTTTTACTTTTATGTTTCTCAACCTGCTTGATACCAAAGCTAATATTTTTCTTTGTTGTCATCCATGGAAATAACGAATAATTCTGAAACACCACAGCTCGATTGATGCTTGTTCCATGTGATTCTTTTTCATCTATATAAAAAGTTCCTTTTGTGGGGTCTTTCAATCCTGATAAAATACTTAAAGTTGTACTTTTTCCACAACCACTGGAACCTATAATACTTACAAATTCGCCTTCTTTAATTTCAAAATTTACATCTTCCAAGGCACTATAATAATCATTTTTGTCATGATATTCCAAATATACATTTTCAAACTTTAATTTAGCCATACAAGCAACCTCCTTGCATTTTTATATAATGTGCACATGAAACAATCATGTCCCTTTAATTTGCAAACAAAGAAGTGGATAAATATCGTTCTCCTGTATCCGGTAAAATCGCTACAATGGTTTTTCCCAAGTTTTCTTTTCTTCTACCTAACTCTGCTGCTGCCCAAAGTGCTGCACCCGACGAAATTCCAACCAAAAGTCCTTCTTCTTTCGCCACTAATCTTCCAGCCAAAAATGCATCTTCATTTTCAACGGTAATGATTTCATCATAAATTTTTGTATTCAATGTCTTAGGTACAAATCCTGCTCCAATACCTTGTATTTTGTGACTTCCTGATTTTCCTTCCGATAATACCGGTGATCCTGCCGGTTCTACCGCCACAATCTTTACCTCAGGATTTTTTTGTTTTAGGAATTCTCCAACTCCGGTAATGGTTCCTCCGGTTCCTACTCCGGCAACTACAATGTCTACTTTTCCATCCGTATCTTCCCAAATCTCCGGACCTGTGGTTTCTCTATGTGTAGCAGGATTTGCCGGGTTAACAAACTGTCCTAAAATAATTGCATGTTCTGTGGTACGCTCCAGCTCTTCTGCTTTTGCAATTGCACCTTTCATACCGTCTTTTCCTTCCGTCAACACAAGTTCTGCTCCCAAAGCTGTCAATAAATATCTTCGTTCAATACTCATAGTCTCCGGCATGGTCAAAATGGTTCGATATCCTTTTGCCGCAGCGATTGCAGCAAGACCAATTCCTGTATTTCCACTAGTAGGCTCAATGATTACAGAACCTTCTTTCAATATTCCCTTTGCCTCCGCATCTTCAATCATCGATAAGGCAACCCTGTCTTTTACACTTCCTGCTGGATTAAAATATTCTAGTTTTCCGAGAATACTAGCACTTGTTTCGCTTTTTTTAGCGAATTTTGATAATTTCACCAAAGGTGTGCCTCCAACCAAATCAACTAATCCTTCTTTTACATTTGCCATACGCATCCTTCCTTTCAATCATTATTTTGCAATTCCTTCTAAGTCTGAATTACATTTACCAAACATATATTACCTTTGGTTTCCCAGTCAGTTATCTTTTTCCAACCAAGCACTTCACTATTCCTGTATATATTTTTGAAATATCTTTCTCGTTTTTTCACGGGATTTATTCTCTAGAAATCCATAGTTACTTCACACAGCAACTGTTTATACACTTTTTGTTTTGCTGTCTGTTCTTGATTGACATGTAAGCATCATAGCATGCAACTTCACAAAAAACAAATATCTAGTTTTTATCGTAATTGATAATTATTTCTTAAAGAAACTATTATTTTTATCTGGCTCCAAATCAAAGTTATACCCCTTTTCCATTCCCGTCTCTCACCAGTAGGAAAGCCTCCCCAGGCTTTCTCTGTTCTCTCGGCGTCTATTTATACAAGAATTTCAAGATTGTTTTTTCTTGGATAACGACATTCCCGCAGTTCGTACATGGTGTATACAATCTATTACACAAAAAAGAGCTGCGCACTAAAATTAGTCCACAACTCTTCTCTCTCTTTTATTTTCCGCCAACTGCGGCTGAATATATTCGCTCTAACAGGGTAAATGCCCCCCGATAACCGATATATGTTTTATTAATGGTCACCTCCTCTGTGGTCGGTGGTCCTACTTCAATTAACAATCCTTTCTTTTCCTTGGCCACATCCGACTCCCAGGTTGTTCCTAAAATCAATGGAACACCTGAGCCAAACTCTGTTTTTGCCAAAGACGCTTCTACCAAATATCCATCTTCTATAAATTCCGGCTCCACAGATACATCTTCCGCTATATTCTGAAAATAACTGCGAATATCCTCTCTATATTTTTCTGGCGGATTATCTGTAAGAATTTGCTTCACCGGTATCATTCCAATCTGCGCAGCTAAAAATTTAGTATAAGCCAAGGTATAAGCACTATCTCCAACTACTGCAAACCGAGAAGGTAACCCGAACCAATATTCTGAAAAGAACACGGAAAAATGTTCTAAGAAATAATAATACAGATCCGCTTCCTCTTTGATAAATGCTTCCGATTTGGTCTGATCTATACCGGCATACGCTACAACCTTTCGCAAAAATGCTGTTGTTTCCTCCTCCCCAATCGGTATTTCTGGAATATGTAAAAATGGTTGTCCATACTTTTTCTCTAAATACTTTGCTGTTTTTAAACCTACCCAAGGAGATACAACTAAATTAAACTTTGCTTTGGGTATATTCTTCCATTCTTCCACACCACCACTTTGTGGTCCAAATAGTACATTTACGCGCAAACCTGCTGCCCGCAGAATTCGCACAATTTCCAAATAATCTCCTCGCCAGTTTTGATTAAAATACGGAATATCAAACCATAAATTCAATAAATCATTCTCTTTTTCACCATCATAATCCCCTACAAACTGATCAATA
>JAFORL010000006.1 GCA_017393285.1 Lachnospiraceae bacterium | reverse complement strand
TTACTACACAGAGAGGTTTCCAGGCTAATTCAAGAATTATTACTACTTCTGATAGTATGTTAGAGGAATTGATTAATTTGAAACGATAAGATAGCTGCGTGATAAGTATATGAGAAGATTGCTCTTGGATAAAAGCGAAAGGGTCTTAGTATTATGCTTTGAACGGAAGGTAGAGAATGAAATCGTCAGGGAACAGGTGTGGACTTGTTCCTTGACGAATATTTTTATGTAATAGGAAATTGCAATGCCATTGTCCTACCACACAAAAATGCCTCGCAACTATGCTGTTGTCATACTTCAGGTTTTTTATATTCGAAATCCGCAATATTTTTAACAAAAAATTCGAAACACGAATTGCAATATCACGAAAAATAATATATAATAAAAAATAGTAGAGAAGTGTGTAGTTTGTTGTCGAAACAGTCACGTTATGAAACGGGATGGAAGGATAGGAAGTATATGTGTGAGCAATAGATTATGATGTATGGTTGACACATATCCTTTGGGGTTGAACAATGAGCTGCCAGTAAGTTGATATGTATGCTGACCTGATAAGTAAAAAATGCTTTGCGTATTTTGCGTGTTGGGGAGCAATTACAGTTGCAGCATTATTTTTCTACACATAGGATGTAGTAATCGATAATGGATAGAAATGGGGGAGTCTATGATAAAATTGACGAAATTGAATGGAGAAGAATTCGTTTTAAATGCAGAATTGATTAAAACGATAGAGACAACGCCAGACACAATTGTTACCATAACATCTGGAAACAAGTATATTGTGAAGGAAGAAGTCGAAGAAGTGATTGAAGCCGTGATGGCTTATAAAAGAAGCATTTTTCAAAATTTCATGAATTAGTGGGGGTGTAGACGTGGATATAGCATCAATTGTAGGTTTGTTAATGTGTTTTGGATTTATGATTTTGGGTATCGTATCTGGTTCTCAAGGTGTTGCAGCGTTAGGAAATTTCTATGATACAACATCAGTATTGGTTACATTTGGAGGATCCTTCATGTGTTCATTGTTGATGACGAAAGATATTCCTACATTTTTGGCCAATGTAAAGAGTTTTTCTTTGATTATGAAGAAAAATGTTAGTAATGAAACAGAAGTGATACAACAGATTATCTCATTATCCAATGTATCTCGTAAAGAAGGTTTGTTAGCTTTGGAAGAAGCTGCAGGTAATATTGAGGATGAATTCCTAAAAAAAGGTTTATTGTTGATTGTCGATGGTACGGATCCTGAATTGGTAAGAAGTATTATGGAGACAGAGCAACTTGCAGTGGAAGCAAGACATAAAAATGTAATTGCCTTTTGGGAAAACTTAGCATCCATGGGACCAGCCTGGGGTATGATTGGTACCCTGATCGGATTGGTTAACATGTTAAAAAAATTAAGTGATATTAGTACAGTAGGACCAAACATGGCGGTAGCCTTAATTACCACTTTTTATGGTTCTGTATTGGCAAACTGGATTGCGACACCATGTGCAACAAAGTTGAAAGCCAATAGTACACAAGAAGTTATGACAAGAAATATTATGGTGGAAGGATTGCTTTCTATTCAAGCGGGAGAAAACCCACGTGTAATTGAAGAAAAGTTGAAGTCCTTCTTATCACCAAAAGAAAGAGCTGCAATGAGTACGGGTGAAGGTGGTGAAGAGTAATGGCAAAGCGTATGCAAGAAGATCCACCAAAAGGGTCGCCAGCGTGGATGGCCACCTTTAGTGACTTGATGAACTTGTTATTGTGTTTTTTCGTTTTGCTTTTCTCTATGTCATCTGTTGATCAGGCCAAGTATGAAGAATTGGTCGTATCGCTGAGTAATAGTTTTAGTATATTTGACGGTGGTGGGTCAGCCATTGGAGAAGGCGTGTTGATATCCAGTGGTGTCAGCCAGCTAAATGAATTAGATGATTATTATAATGATATGGGATCGGCAAGCGAGTCGGAAGAAACCGATGCGGGTGACCCGATGAAAGAATACGAAGAAGAGCTGAAAAAACAAAACAAAGAAGAAGTCGAAGAAATGTATGACGAATTATCTGAGAAGATAGACGCCAAAGGCATCGCAAGTGATGTGGAATTGGATATTGATAAAAATAACCAATACGTAAAGATTTCTTTGAGTGGGGCAATTTTGTTCGGTTCTGGACAGGCACAAGTGATAAAAGAAGCGAAACCTGTTTTGAATAAAGTGGGAGATATTTTGAAACTCTACGATGATTCCTTGATTAAGATAGAAGGGCATACAGATAATGTGCCAATTACCAGTGGACGTTTTTCGGATAATATGGCTTTGTCCACTGCAAGAGCAGTTAGTGTCTGGTCTTACTTTGTAGAACACAAAGGATTGAATCCAAAGACCTTAGAGGCTTCGGGACGTAGTCAGTATGACCCGGTGGCAAGTAATAAAACAGCTGCAGGAAGAGCCAAGAATCGACGCGTAGAAATTAAAATTTATCGTGAAAATGTAAAATAAAAACTACAATATGTATGAGTATAACGTTTTCGACTATAAACGAAAATGTGATATAAAGATTTCCTTGAGTGGGTAAGGATAAGCGAATGAGGAGGTAGCACATGAAGAAGAATATTTTTACAATTATTATTTTAGCTTTGGTAACAGTGAATGTGATTTTAACAGCTGTGATTATGTTTTCAACCATGCCGGCAATGAAACGTACAACCAATTTAGTGCAAGAAATTTCACAGATGGTTGATTTGGAGCTGGAAGACAAAAATGGTGATGGAACCCAGACGGTTAGCGTAAAAGACAAAGAAATTCATACCTTTAAGAGTTCAAAAGAAGAAACCATTACCGTTAATTTAGCAAAAGGTGAGGATGGAAAAACCCATTATGCATTGTTGGATGCGGTATATGTAACGGTAAATTCATCAGCAGATGACTATAAGGATTTGGTTGAAATCTTAGATACAAAAGGTAGTAATGTTGTGAGTATTGTTACAGACATAATAGGAAACTATAGTTATGAAAAAATCACTTCGGAAAAGACTGAAATGAAAGAAAAAGTCGTAGAAGAATTACAAACATTTTTTGAAAGCAAGAGCATTGTAGATGTGTCATTTGATAATTTGCGCTTCCAATAAATAATTAGGAGAATGCTAGTTACGAATTATAGAAAGGACTACATTCATTTGTTTACAAGATTAGGGTGTAATATGCGTCCTAATCTTGTGACAATTCAGAGAAATTTAAAAGTAGTTCAGTTGATTGTTTTTATGCAATGCAATGCTTCTATTAAATGGAAATGATCTACTGATCACACTTTTGAAGAGGAAAAAGGAAATGATTTACAAAAATGTGTATTGCAAATGTGAAGTTAGTTAAAAAAATGTCGAAATAATGAAAAAAATAAGCATTTTGCAAAAATTACACTTTAAATTTAAGTAAAAATGTGATACCATAATAGTGTGAGTAAGAGAAGATGTACTTACGAAGTAATAAATTCGCTTTTCGCGATTAAGAGGATGAGGTGAGAGGAATGGGCGAGGTCCTATCACAGGACGAGATTGATAATCTGCTTGCCGCCATGAATAGTGGAGACTTTGATGCAGATGATATGAAAGAGGACGCAGACAAAAGTGTTAAGGTCTATGATTTTGCCAGACCGTCAAAGTTTTCTAAAGAGCATCTGCGAACTTTGGAAATTATCTTTGAACATTATGGAAGATTATTATCTACTAATCTTCCGGCATATTTTCGGAAGTCGGTGCAGGTAGATGTAATGAATTCAGAAGCAATTACGTATTCGGAATTCTCTAATGCACTTTCTAACCCTGTAATATTAGGTGTTATGAGTGTTTCACCTCTTGAAGGAAGTATTATTATTGAATTGGCAGACAACCTTGGTTATACGATCGTGGATCGAATGCTTGGAGGAAGTGGAAAACCACTGGAGAAGACAAGAGACTTTACAGAAGTAGAGTTGATTATTGTGGAACGAATCATGAATGTGTGTGCAAATTTATTAATTGAGCCTTGGGAGAGTGTAGTTAGTATCGAACCAAGATTGGAAAGAATTGAAACCAATTCCCAATATGCACAGATTATTTCTCCGAGTGAGATGATTGCGATTATTACGATGAACATTAGTATTGGAACAGTGGAAGGTTTGATGAATGTATGTATTCCTTTTTCAACTGTAGAAAATGTCATTGATAAGTTGAATACCAAGTATTGGTATGCAAGTATGCAAGTGAAGGATGAGGAAATCTATCAGGAGATGATAGAACATTCCATTGCCAAAGCTAAGATACCAGTTAAGGCAGTATTAGGTAAGAGTACAATATCAGTTAATGATTTTGTGAATATTCAGGTCGGAGATATCATCCGATTGGATACGAAGACAGACGAGGAATTGAATGTCTATGTAGGAAATATCAATAAATTTACTGCGCTTCCGGGAGCCTCCTCGGATTTATATGCAGTTAGATTAACATCGATAATAAGGGAGGAAGTATAAGGATGGATGGAATGTTATCCCAAGAAGAAATTGAGGCACTATTAAACGGAGGCGGGGATGAACAAGCTGGTGGCGATGAACATGAACTGGCTGATGTAGAGAAAGATGCCGTTGGGGAAATAGCCAATATTTGTATGGGCTCCGCAGCAACTACGTTGTCCACGTTGGTAAATAGCAAGGTGCTGATTACCACACCTGTAGTTTCCATGGTGACCCTAAATAAACTTTCTTCAAAATTTGGAAGACCATGTGTTTTTGTTCAAATCGCCTATATAGAAGGACTTGATGGAAGTAATGTATTAATTTTGGCAGAAAATGATGTAAAAGTAATTACCGATTTGATGATGGGTGGTGATGGAAGTAATACATCAGGGGAATTGTCAGATTTACATTTGAGTGCGATTAGTGAAGCGATGAACCAAATGATGGGAGCTGCTTCTACATCGTTGTCGTCTATGTTAGAGAAAAAAATCGACATTAGTCCTCCAAAAGCGAGTTTGATTGACCTAAGCGACAGTATACAAGATGATATTACATCATTTTTGGAAGACGAGTTTGTGATGGTTGAGTTTAAAATGGAAATTGGTGATATAGTAGATAGCAGGATTATGCAATTGTATCCAATTGATTTTGCTAAGGATCTATATCAGAGATTTATGGGAAATGTACAGGCAGAAGCAACATCGGAACCAGCACCAACACCTGCGCCGGCACCAACACCTGCGCCGACACCAACACCAGCGCCGACACCAGCACCAGCGCCAGCACCAGCACCTGAGATGCAGCAGCAGGCACAACCGCAGATGATGCAGGGAATGCCACAACCGCAGATGATGCAGGGAATGCCACAACCGCAGATGATGCAACAGCCTATGTATGGTATGCCGGAGGTGAATGTACAACCAGCACAATTCCAAGCATTTAATCAGGCGATTGTTCCACTTAATCAGCAAGAGAATATTGAGCTGATTATGGATGTACCTTTAGAGGTTACAGTAGAATTGGGAAGAACCAATCGTTCAATTAAAGAAATTTTAGAATTTTCACCAGGTACAATTATTGAGTTGGATAAATTGGCCGGTGAGCCTATTGATGTATTAGTCAATGGCAAATATGTGGCAAAAGGGGAAGTAGTTATAATCGAGGAAAGCTTTGGAGTAAGGCTGACTGAAATTATAAAGTAATCTAGGGAAGTTTTATGATAAGACTGACCGAAATTATAAAATAATAGAGGATAAGGAGAGAGTTATTATGGCTAAGAATATTTTGATTTGTGATGACGCAGCGTTTATGAGAATGATGATTAAGGACATTCTTACAAAGAACGGCTACAATGTAGCAGGAGAAGCAGAAAATGGATTGAAGGCAGTGGAAAAATACAATGAAACAAAACCAGATTTGGTTATGATGGATATTACCATGCCTGAGATGGATGGAATCCAAGCCCTTAAGAAAATTAAGGAAACGGATCCAGGAGCAACTGTTATTATGTGTTCTGCCATGGGACAGCAAGCTATGGTTATCGAGGCGATTCAGTCTGGTGCCAAGGACTTTATTGTAAAACCGTTCCAAGCAGACCGTGTATTAGAAGCAATCAAAAAAGTGGTGGGATAATATGTGCGTACTCTCAATAGCGAATGCAACAAATAATTTTTTACAAATGATTGCCGTTTTGTTTGTGTTTGTGTGCATTTTGATCGTTACATATTTTGTGACAAGATGGATTGGTACAGTGGGGCAAACACAATATGGCAATAGAAATATTAGGGTTATTGAGGGATGTAGAGTCGGACCAAATAAAATGGTTCAGATTGTAAAAGTGGGTAGTAAATTTTATGTTCTTGGGGTTGGCAAAGATGAAATTTCATATATTGGTGAAATGGAAGAAGAAGAATTGTCAATGACAGAGAACACATTAAGTCCTTTGCCAGAATTTCGTGAAATTTTGGCAAAGGCAAAAGAAAAAGTTGCAAAGAATAAAAATAAGAAGTAAAGGTTGGTTTGGCATGTTAAAAATAATGAAAAGACTAAGTTATGTTGGAGCTAGAGTTGGCGGTCTGTTGTTTTGCGTGTGTTTACTGACTTTTTTTTATGCACAGATATCTACACCAGTGATTCATGCGACGCAGGTAGATGAAGTTGGAGGAAGTAGTTCTATAGACGGCGCAGATGGTGATGCATTCAATCTTAGTATTTCTACGAATGAGGATAGTACTTCTCTTTCTAGTACCTTACGTATTTTGATTGGGTTGACAGTCATATCGTTGGCACCGTCTATTTTGATTATGATGACTTCTTTTACACGAATTTTGGTTGTTTTGCATTTTACGCGTTCGGCATTAGGTACCCAGACAACACCGCCAAATCAGATATTAATCGGCTTGGCATTGTTTCTGACATTGTTCATTATGGCACCTGTCTTTGATAACATCAATCATGATGCAATTCAGCCTTTCAATGCAGGAAAGATTACACAGGAAGAAGCAATCGATGAAGGAATGGGTTATTTAAGAGAGTTTATGCTGAAACAAACGGATCGCAAAAGTTTAAAAACATTTTTAGAAATTGCACAGGTTTCACAAGAAAAGCTGGATGATTCTGTAGATAATATTCCTACAACAGTAGTGATACCTGCGTTTATTATCAGCGAATTGCGTAAGGCCTTTATCATTGGATTTTTGATTTATCTACCATTTATTATTATAGACATGGTAGTGGCATCTACCTTAATGTCCATGGGTATGATGATGTTGCCACCAACTACAATATCTATGCCTTTTAAGATTTTATTATTTATATTGGCAGATGGTTGGGGATTGATTATAGGTGAGTTGGTAAAATCCTTTTACTGACCGTGTACAACTGTGCATAGAACAAAGCAGATGAAGAGGCAAAGGAAAAGGAGATATTATGACAGAGGAAACAGTAGTAAATATTACCATGGCTACCGTATGGCTGATTATAAAAGTATCTGCCCCTATGCTTTTAATTTCATTGATTGTTGGTTTGATTATTAGTATTTTTCAGACGATTACATCTATTCAGGAGCAGACTTTGACATTTGTGCCAAAATTTATTGCAATTTTATTGATATTGGTTTTGTGTGGCAATTGGATTATGACGAACATTTCTGCTTTTATGACAGAATTGTGTCGTAATTTCAGTGTATATATTAGATAGTTGGAACATAGGTTTGTTTCTCAAAAAATGAAGGCAATCATGAATGAAAAAAGAGGGAAAAGATGCAGTATCATTTTACAATAGAACAGATAGAGTTTTTTTTACTAATTCTTGTTAGAATTTCAGGTTTTATTTTCACAGCCCCTTTTTTTAGTTTGGCAAATGTGCCTAGAAAAGTAAAAGTAGGTTGTAGTGTATTTTTAGCAATTTTAGTATATGAAGCAGTGAAAAAAGAAACTTTGCAATATGAAGGTGTCCTTGGATATGCTGGCATGGTACTTGTAGAATTGGCATTGGGAATGCTGTTAGGCTTTACGATGAATGCATGTATTCTGATTTTGAGTTTTTCAGGACAGATTATTGACATGGAAATTGGATTTTCTATGGTGAATGTGATGAACCCTGCCGCAAATATGTCAGCAACCATAACAGGAAATTTATATACGTATTTTATTATGCTTTTGTTGTTGGCATCAGATTTATATCGTTATATCATGCGTGCAATTATAGATGCATTTACATTTATACCGGTAGGACACGCAGTATTTCGAGTTTCCATATACCAGGTCTTATTGGTTTTTATGAAAGATTATTTTATGATAGGCTTTCGGATTGTGTTGCCGGTTTTTTCAGCGACATTAGTGGTAAATGTGGTCTTGGGTGTGCTGGCGAAAGTTGCACCACAAATGAATATGTTTGTCATCGGTATTCAGTTGAAAGTATTTGTGGGACTTGTATTGCTGGTATTGGCAGCCCAATTTATTCCGGTAGTGGGAGACTTATTGTATAATGAGATGAAATATGTAGTAAATCAGATTGTAAAATGCATGTCGCCCTAATGGAGCAGACTAGTTATACAGCACATCATAATGTGATAATGAGAAAGAGACAATGGGAGTGAATCAAAAATGGAAAAGAGAAAGTTTTATTTGCCATATGATTTACAATTGTTTGCAAAAGAAGGAAATGGTGGCGAAAAGACAGAGGAAGCAACACCTAAGAAATTAGAAGATGCAAGAAAAGAAGGTCAGGTTGCCAAGAGTATGGATATTACCACAGCTTTTATGTTGTTGGGAATGTTTATTTGTTTAAAATTATCATTAGGATATATTTGAAAAAGTTTTTTGTCTATGTTTCATGCTACCTATGGGACACTCAGTACCCGGGTGCATGATCAATTTACCATGAATATAGTAATCGCGCTACTAAATGATGCGATTTTTAAAATTATATTAATATCAGCACCTTTGATGATTATGGCAGTTGTGATTGCCTTTGGATGCAATATTGCACAGGTAAAGTGGAAACCTACACCTAAGCCTATGATGCCGAAATTGGATAAGATTAATCCGATTAGTGGAATGAAAAAATTGTTTTCCATGGATAAAGTAGTGGAATTATTAAAGTCCATTGCCAAAGTAGGTGTTTTAAGTTATGTAGTTATTGATACGATAAAGGACCAATATGGTTTGCTATTTCGTTTTTACAATTTTGAAATTGGTGAGGCCTTGTATGTGGTAGGTGGTATTATCATCAATTTGGGAATTAAGATTTCTGTTTGGTTTCTGGCAATTGCAGTTGCAGATTATTTTTATCAAAAGCGAAAATTTGCGGAAGATATGAAAATGACAAAGCAGGAAATCAAAGATGAATATAAAAATTCCGAAGGAGATCCGCAAATCAAAGGCAAGATTAAAGCACGAATGAGAGAAGCTTCTCAAAGAAGAATGATGCAGAATTTGCCAGAAGCAGATGTGGTAATTACAAACCCTACCCATTTGGCAGTTGCATTGAAATATGATCGAGAGAGTTCTTCGGCACCAATCGTGATTGCAAAAGGTGCAGATTTTCTTGCACAAAAGATCAAAGAAATTGCAAGAGAGAATAAGATTGAAATTGTAGAAAACAAGCCGGTAGCCAGAATGTTGTATTACAATGTGGATATAGATCAGGAAATACCGCAGGAATTGTATCAGGCGGTGGCTGAGATTTTGGCTTATGTATATGGCTTACAGAATCAATAAATAGATGAGAACAAAGGGAGGGTCTAAAAATGAGAAAAGCGGATATGATGTTAGGCGTGTATTTATTGGCAGCAATTGTCATGTTTATTGTGCCAATTCCGTCTATTTTGCTTGACGTATTACTGGCTTTGAATATTGGAGTTGCACTGATTATTTTATTTGATGCCTTATTTTCAAAAGAAGCATTGAGCATGTCCAGTTTTCCAACCTTATTGTTATTTACGACAATTTTCCGTATTTCATTGAATGTATCCTCTACAAAGTTGATTTTAACAACAGGTAATCCGGGAAATGTAGTATCCACTTTCGGAAGTTTTGTAGGTGGAGGTAGCTTGGTTGTTGGTGTTATTGTATTTGCAATTTTAGTATTGATACAGTTTATGGTTATCAATAAAGGTTCAGAACGTGTAGCTGAAGTTTCCGCTCGTTTTACCTTAGATGCGATGCCTGGTAAACAAATGGCTATTGATGCAGATTTAAATACAGGCGCAATTACAGATGTACAGGCGAAAGAAAAACGGCAAAAAATTCAAGACGAAGCAAGTTTCTTCGGTGCCATGGATGGTGCGACAAAGTATGTAAAGGGAGATGCTATTGCAGGTTTGATTATCACCTTTGTTAACCTATTTGGAGGTTTATTTACAGGAATGGTGATGCAGGGATTGGTTTTGAATGAGGCAATTTCTAAATATACCATTTTGACCATTGGTGATGGCTTGGTTAGTCAGATTCCTTCGTTATTGATTTCTTTGTCAACAGGTATTTTGGTAACGAAGGTTTCAAAAGAAGCAGATATTACTGCGATTTTAGTGGAACAGTTATTCTCGATTCCGAAAGTATTGTATTTGGTTGGAGCAAGTATGTGTTTCTTGGCTGTGGTTACACCTTTATCTACACCAATATTTCTTGCCTATGGTGGCGTTTTTATTGCTGTAGGCTATACCATTGCCAGCAAGATTGGGGTCAAAGAAATAGAAGAAGAAGTAAATGCGGAGGAAGAGGAAGCAGAAGAAATTCGACGTCCGGAAAACGTGGTTTCCTTGTTGCAAGTGGATCCAATTGAATTAGAATTTGGATATGGTATTATTCCTCTGGCAGATGTGAATCAGGGAGGAGATTTGCTAGACCGTGTAGTAATGATACGTAGGCAGGTTGCCTTAGAATTGGGTTGTGTGGTTCCTATGATTCGTTTGCGTGATAACATTCAATTGAATCCCAACCAATATGTGATTAAAATCAAAGGGGTACCGGTCAGTGAGGGAGAGATTTTGTTTGATCACTATATGGCCATGAATCCAGGCTATGTAGAGGAGGAAATCACAGGTATTCCAACCTTTGAGCCATCCTTCCATTTGCCTGCTATTTGGATTACAGAAAGTCAGCGAGAACGAGCTGAGTCTATGGGATATACGGTGGTCGATCCGCCTTCTATCATTGCAACCCATTTAACAGAAGTGATACGTAGTCATTTAGATGAGTTGTTAACAAGACAGGATGTACAGAATTTGATTAATAATGTACAGGAGGCAAACAGTACCTTAATAGGAGAATTGGTTCCTAAATTATTGGGTGTGGGAGAAATACAAAAAGTATTGCAAAACTTGTTGCGAGAAGGTATTTCTATTCGAGATTTGATTACGATATTTGAAACATTGGCAGATTATGCACCTACAACCAGAGATACAGATGTATTGACGGAGTATGCAAGACAAAATCTCAGACGTGCAATTTCCAATAAATATTTTCCGAATAACGAAATGACCAGTGTGGTAACTTTAGATCCGCAGCTGGAACAGGAAATTATGAATTCTGTAAAACAGACAGAACAGGGTGCTTATTTGACTTTGGATCCAGATAAAAAGCAGCAAATTGTCAATGCGTTGCAGACAGAAATTACAAAGTTAGAGGATTTGGGCAAGAACCCAATTGTGATAACATCGCCGATTGTGCGTATGTATTTTAAGAAAATGACAGAAGAATATTTTAAGGATTTGATTGTTGTGTCTTATAATGAAATTGAATCCAATGTAGAATTACAATCAGTTGGGATGGTGACAGTATAATGATAATTAGAAAATTTGAAGCAGAAACAGAAGAGGCAGCAATTATGCTGGCAAAAGAGGAACTTGGAAAAGACGCAATTGTAATGAATATAAAGGCCTCCAAGCCAAAGGGAATACAGAAGTTTTTTCGAAAAGCACAGGTGGAAATTACGGCTGCAATTGATGATACACCTGTATACAATACGGGAGAAGAATTGCTTTCTAAGATAAAGGAAATGCAAGGGCAGGAGGAAGAAAAGAAAGCAACAGAGAAAAAAGAAAAAGAGGATGGAAAACACAGTTTAGCCATAGAGGATCGTTTGGATAGTTTACAGCAAATGTTAGAGCAGCAGATTTTAACTGATAAACAACAAAATGTGGAAGAACAGAAAGAAACGGATATGAAAACGCAAAATGAAAAAGTAGAAGTGGAAGAAGAATCAAAAACAGAAGCCTGTTTGCGATTGGTAAAGAATCAGTTGATGAACAATGAAGTGGAAGCACAATATGCTGACATGATTGTGAATGAAATAAGAAGTACCATCAAAAAGGACACAGCAATCGATCAAATTTTGGCAAGTATTTATCAAAAAATCGTTTTGAAGTTGGGACAAACCAACACCATTCAGACCAACGAGGGTGCCAATAAGTATATCTTTTTTATTGGACCTACAGGTGTGGGAAAAACCACAACGATTGCAAAGATTGCCTCTAATTTAAAATTACAGCAGAAAGCAAAGGTTGCCCTGATTACTTCAGATACCTATCGTATTGCTGCGGTAGAGCAATTACGGACGTATGCCAATATATTAAGTGTGCCTTTGAAAGTGGTATATACAAAAGAGGAAATGAAACAGGCAAAAGAAGAATTCAAAGCCTATGATGTTGTATTGGTAGATACAGCAGGTCGTTCTCATAAGAATGAGGAACAAACGGCAGATATAGATGATTTATTACAGTCTGTACCAGAGGAAGAAAGAGACGTATATTTAGTCTTAAGTGCAACTACAAAATATAGAGATTTGGTCAAGATTACAGAAACCTATGCCCAATTTACAAAGTATAGTTTGATCTTTACAAAATTGGATGAAACTTGTTGCATTGGAAACATTCTGAATATTAAAATGTTAACAAATGCATCTTTATCCTATTCAACGTCTGGTCAAACGGTACCAGATGATATTGAAACCATTAACCCTCAAAAAATAGCAAAACAGTTATTAGGGGGGCAATAATCTATGGATCAAGCAGCGCAATTAAGAAATATAATAAAAGGGAATGCAAAACCTGAGCATTTGTCACGTGTGATTACCGTGACCAGTGGAAAGGGTGGAGTTGGAAAGTCAAGTTTTGCTGTGAACTTAGCATTGCATTTGCAAAGAATGGGTAAAAAAGTTGTGGTTTTAGATGCAGATTTTGGACTGGCAAATATAGAAATTATGTTGGGTACAAGACCATCAGCAAATTTAGCTGATTTGATGTATGGTGGAAAAACCTTAAAAGACATTTTGACAGAAGGACCAGAAGGCGTTGGCTTTATTTCAGCAGGTTCAGGGATTAAGGAGTTGGCAAATTTAAAACGGGAACAGATTTTTTATGTGTTACATTCTTTGGTAGAGTTAGATGATTTGGCAGATGTAATTATTATTGATACAGGTGCCGGAATAACAGATTCTGTTTTGGATTTTGTTGTATTTAGCCAAGAGGTATTATTGATTGTTACGCCAGAACCGACATCTATTACAGATGCCTATGCTTTGCTGAAAACCTTGCATAGCAGACAGGAATTTGAAACTTCCCAGACTAGGATTAAGTTGGTAGCAAATAGAGTAAAAAACGAACAAGAGGGAAAGGAAATTTTTGACAAGGTAAGTATTGTAGCTGAGAAGTTTTTAAATGTTCCCCTACAATATTTGGGCTGTATCCCGGAGGATCAAGAGGTGTCAAAAGCAATTATCAAGCAGGTACCTTTGTTGCAATGTAATCCTAGCAGTGTAGCGGCTTTGTCTATGATACGGTTGGCAAACCAATTGGAAGATTTGCCAATGAATCAGGTACAAGAAGTGAAAGGGATAAAGAAAATATTTACAAATTTGTTACATGCAAAACTAAAAAAATAAAGCCATATATTTGTAAATAATCAAAATAACAAAAGAATATGTGG
>JAFORL010000060.1 GCA_017393285.1 Lachnospiraceae bacterium | reverse complement strand
ATATCAGTGTGGATCATCCTTTGGCAAAAAAGAATGAAGTGACTTTGGAAGAATTGGATGAGTTCCCATGTGTAAGTTTTGACCAAAGTAGCGAAAGTGAGTTTTATTTGGCAGAAGAAGCCCTTGGAGATTATCACTTTAAAAAAGTGATTAAGTCAAATGACCGCGCTACTTCTTTGGAGCTTATGGTTTCTTTGGAGGCTTTTTGCATTGGAACTGGAAATATGGTAGACAGCGAACTTTTGAAGGACCATTTTGTAAGCAAAAAAGTGGTAGAAAATGAAGAGATTACCATAGGTTATATTACAAGAGAAAATCAAAGATTAAGTGATATGGCAGAGTGTTATATTGCACATTTGAATCATTACAAAGAAGCAGTGTAAACTCACTTTTATTTATTGTGTTGTCAGCAGGCTGACATGTGGGTTTTTGTTAAGTATTCAGGTATAGATTTTGATTATGTAAGTTGATAAGTTTTTGTTGTAGCTGATAATCAGATTTAACTATTAGCCAATGGGAATAATCTGTGTTAGGATATGTTGTAATAAGAAATAAGATATGAAGAAACGTAAGTTACTTTTCACTGACTGGAAAACCAGAGGTAAAAAAAATAACCTTTAGTTTTCCGGTCTTTTTTCGTTAAAAATTGATATAAAAAGCGAGGTAAAAAGTTATGAAAAAAAATTTAAAAAAATTATTGGCATGTCTGGCAATTGGTGTTTTAGCAGTTAGTGCAGTTTCTTGTGGAAAACAGGATACAAAAAAAGCAGATACCAAAACGGAAGCAGATGCAGGAAAAGAAGTGGTAGTTGGTACAAGTAATGGTTCTTTGTGTTTAGCACCATTACATATCGCCATTGACAATGGTTATTTTGAGGAAGAATTTAAGGCAGCAGGTATTCCATGGAGAGCGGAAGAAATCGATACTTCCCAAATCAGTGAATTAGTTGCATCCGGAAAGATTGATGCAGGAACACAGCTTGCAGGAGCTATGATTCCACAGATTGACAACGGATTGGAAATTTCTTTTACAGCAGGTATGCATACAGGATGTACAAAAGTGTACACAAAGAAAGATTCAGGCATTACATCTTTGGCAGATTGTAAAGGGAAAAAGATTGGTGTTCCATCCTTAGGCGACTCTTCTGTAGTAGCATTAAAACGTGCATTCTACGATGAAGGAATCGGTGTAACTACTGAAAACTTAGAAGTAGAGTGGGTTGTATATGCTTTGACAGACTTACCGTTAGCTTTGGAAAATGGTGCAGTAGATGTAGTAGCTTTGCATGATCCGGTTGCATACAATGCAGAGTCTGAATATGGTTTTGAGAAAATTCTTGATTTAAGTACAGATGCAAAATTTGCAGGTGAGTACTGCTGTATGTCATTTGTAACAAATAAACTGGCAGAAGAAAATCCAAAGGCTGCCGCAGCTTACACAAGAGCTATTTTGAAAGCTTGTGCATTTGTTCAGGCAAATCCGAAGGAAGCAGCAAAACTTCAGATTGACAATAAACAGTGTTCAGGAGATTTAGAGACAAATGCTTCTTTGTTACAGTCATACAACTATGCACCATCTGTTTCTATTGCATCAGAAACTATTCATAATGCAGCAAATGAGTTAATTCGTATCGGAGAATTAAAATCAGACAATCCGGATGAATTCGTAGAGAAGGCATTTAAGACATTTGACGGTGTACCTGACACAATTGTATATAATCAGGGTGAATTCGAAGAAAAAGAAAAATAGAAATATGGAATTATAAAAATATATGAATTTGTTTCTTTCGCCCCTATGTATCCTTGATCGGAGTAATCCGGATCAGAGATGTATAGGGGCGAAGGTGAAACTAACATGTTTTCTCGAAATTGTTGTATAAAAAGACTCTGAGAGAACATTTATGGAAAATGGAGGTGTTGATATGAAAAAGTATGGATCATTTTTGTTTCGCTTTTTCTTACCGTTTTTAGCAATATTGCTATCGGTGCTTGTTTATTATCAGATACCGGATAACGGAAAGCAAAAAGCAACGGACCATCCTTATTATTTATATTTTATTTATCTTATTGGGGCGGTTGTGCTTGTGGAAATTTTACTTGGGTTCTTTTTTAACAAAGTGAGAGAACGTGTTTATGAAAAGGCACCATTAATTACCGGCGCATTGGTTTTTATGGCATTTCTAAACTTTGTCACAACAAAGACTCTATGGTTGCCGATTTTGTATTTTCCGTCACTTGACCGTATTGTAGGATTGCTTGTGGAACAGAGAGTATTTTTGGTAGAAAATATTTTATCCTCATTTCGATTGCTGATTGTAGGATTTTTGTATGGGGCAATCGTTGGTTTCTTAACAGGACTTGCATTAGGTTATTACAAAATAGTAGGATATTGGCTCAATCCTGTAACTAAGATTGTTGGACCAATTCCGACTACTGCATGGATTCCTTTGGCATTGTCCATTTTCCCAAGTACCTACGGAGCAAATGTATTTTTGATTGCATTTGCTGTATGGTTCCCGGTTACATTGATGACTAGTAGTGGTATCCAGAGTATCAGCAATGTAAATTTTGAAGTGGCAAGAACACTTGGGGCATCTACCAGATATCAGATTTTACATATTGCCATTCCGGCAGCTATGCCAAGTATCTTTT
>JAFORL010000059.1 GCA_017393285.1 Lachnospiraceae bacterium | reverse complement strand
ATTAGAATGTACTCTCGGAATCTACTTTATATCATAATTTCGGCTATATTTTCCTTGGATTTTCTCCATTTCCTCGTCGTACACACCGTCCAAGTTTTCCGTTTGCGAAAACAAGAGCCATAATTCCTGTTCTAATTCAGCCGCCGGACCATCCCAATACGCATAACTTTCTCTTTCTAGTGCAAGCAATTGTTCCCACATAATCACCATTCACTCCATTCTATTTCATGAATGAGGGCAACATTTTGTTCTTCCACCCGCATATATTGTCCCAAAATATAGGACACCACTCGACAATGTTCCAAGGCCTGCTCCACCATAAAATAATCTTCCCCTTTCATCCCATCCTGCAGTTGACTGATTCTATTTTTCTCTGCTTCTAATAGTTGTCGCCGTTGCGAAATATTTTCCTGCATCTTTTCCATTTCTATTTTTATTTGCATGCCATTTCCCCCAATAAACTTTTCACTAATGCCAAAGGTATTTCCTGCACCTGTTTCATTTTTACTTCTTGGATTCCATCTTCTAATACGATTTGGTTGTGTTGCTCTGTCATTCGATAATTTTCGCTAATTCGTTCCAAGCCTTGGTATAGTCGTTCCAAAAAAAATAGGGTTTCTTCCATTCGAAGATAAATTCCATCATATGCAGTCCCATAATTTGTACACTGTTTATACTGTGCAAAAATATGCTCCAGTTCCAAAATCGTGTCCTCCATCTGTCTTGCAATCCAATCTAATTGTTGTGTATTTACCTGCATATTTTCATCCTTTCCATTTCTCTGTGAACAGCATCCTTACCTTTCTGAATTCCAGCGGTATGGATCTAGGGTTTAAAACCAGCGAAATTGTGATAGCCACCTTTTTTTATATGTTGAAGCAACGGAATGCATACTATAGTTCCGCCTGTAATACATAGCGGATTTTTTCTGTATCATAGGGCAACCACTCTTTGCTGTGTGACGTAATCTTCCAAATATACTCTTTCGCATGCCATTGTCCAACCAGCAACCGAAAAGAAATCCCTGTCTTTTTTTCTATCGAAAAATAAATTTCCTCTGCATCTTCTTGAGTTTCCTGCCAATCCCCCTTTTTTCCATACTTTTGTTCTTTTCGCAGGGGCACATATTGTTTTTCCACCAGCCAATCAATCCATTGTGACTGTGTCATCCATTGCATTTCAAATTTGTCCGGTTCCCACTTACAAGGCAACATCCACAAATACTCCTTGTCGTTTCCGTACAACATGCCCTGCTCTGTAGATAAGCCATATGCACTTTCCACATACCATTGGCTTTTGACTGTCCGAAAAAATTCTCCGTAACCTTGCATTTCTCCCTGCAAAAGAATTTGTTCCTCCCGTAAAGTAATCCAACCATTTTTCCGAAAATGGTGGGCAACATACAGTAAATCCTTTTTTTCCAAACTTTGTTCCGGTGGAAAAATACCTTGTAAGCCTTCCACGCCTGCCAATACCAATAACAAATTCCATTCTGCAAAGGATATTTTTCTTATTCGAAGTTGATGCAATCCAATCTCTCCTTTACTGCATTTTTATACAATCTTCCAATTGGCAATTCCACCCCATTATATAAAGTCAATTTACTTTCTCCCAAAGATACACTTTGGATTTTTCGCAGATTGACAATGAGACTTCTATGAATCCGCAGAAACATATCCGGCAAATCTGCTTCTAATCCCTGCATGGTACCCTTGAATACATATTTTTCATGTTCCACATGCAGATAAAGATCTTTCTTAAAAATTTCAAACCACCAAATCGCCCCATAGGGTACTTGCCTACTTTCTTTCTCAACCTCAAAATGAAAAATATCCTCCCGCTTCATATATTGACTGGCATAAGAATCCCAAATTCGATCTACGGTCATCACTGCCTGACTGAGATTCATGGGACGCACAATCAAATCGTCTGCCTTCACACTAGGACGTACAATTTGCTGAATAGAAACGGAATCATCTATAATCAACACAATACAGGCTTTATCATCTTCCCTGCGCACCCGTTCCACGCAAGGCAAACCGTCTCTTTTCGTTGCATCCATATACAAGAGATCCAAGCGTTCTCCCTTCTGGGTAAATTGCATAAACTCCTTGGTATCACGAAAAGCATAGGTCATCCATTCTTCCTTGCTATAAATCCGAATTTTCTCCATATTTATCTTTTTTAAAAATTCATTTTCTAACTTCTCTTGGTTGCATATCACCAACGCATGCATATTTTTCCTCCTATTTGTTTTTATGTGCTCTCGAAGTCTTTTTATATAAGAATATCGAGATTGCTATCACTCATATACAGGCAACTGCACCTGCTTCATTTCTCCAGTCTCTTTCGAAAAATACCAAATTCCCTTTTGATAAAGCTCTGCAGATGCCTGCGCCAAGGTATCAAAATTCACTGGAAAGAATCTTTGCTCTAACAAGCGACTACCCATATAAATGCCATCGGCTTCTTCTAATAATTTAACAAATCCAGTATGCTCTCTAGCCCTTCTATACGCTTCTTGTCCCACCAGACACAAGCACCACGCATCTTCCTCCTTGGCTCCGGTGAACTTTTCTTCTGCCAAATATGCCTCCAAATCCAAATAACGCAAACCAGGCAACACCTGTATCAATTTTCCCAACAATTCCTGCAAGATTTTCTTTTCTTTCTCCTGTTCCCATACCAAAATGCAAGTACGCACCTTGGAAGACAAGGCAAATATTTTCCCTGTCAAAGCTTCCAAACCTAATGGGTAAGCCTGCTGTTCCTGAAAATATTCCTTAGGGTTTACCAGCTGTAAAAAATAGTCCCACCCTAACTTCTGGGGCAGCAAACAAAAGGAATTCGCTCCTTCCCCCTTGCTCTTTTTCCCCCAATCAGCCTGTTGTTTTCGAAAAATCTGCAATTGCTCTTTCGTCGGGCACCAATGATAGAACTGACATAAAAATGTCTCTTGCTTTTGAATCATCACTGCCCTGCCTGGAATGGATTGCCGTTCATACAAAGGAAAATAATAACCATATCGTTGCAAAATGGTTGCTTTTTCTTCTCCAAATCCGAATAAATGGGAAACACTTTTCATGGTAGGAATTGGCAGAGAATCCAAGGTCAACGCCGTCACTGCCACATACATATTTACCGCTTTTCCCTGTGCAAATAAGGAAAGGATTTGTTTGGTATACTGTTGTCTTGTCATCTGTGAAAAAATTTCCCAATCATCGATACACAAGACCCATTTTGCTTCTTTCTCCAAATTTACCTTGCTTTGTCGTTGTTGTAGTTCCTGCTGCCATAAATATAAAATCTGGCGCATGGTTTCCACTGTATCCGCAATGCCTAATATATGCTTTGCCTCCCCAATTTTTTCCCATTCCCCAGGATTTGTGGTAAGCACACTGACCTGCCATTCCACTGGGGCATGTTGCATACAGGCTTGTACAACCAATTGTAGCAAGGCATTGGTTTTCCCCATACCTTCTTTTCCCACAAATGCCAAATGTCCCATTTGTTCCCAAGGAAGCAGCATGGCATACTGTCTTCGTTCTTTGCTGGCATCACACATTCCCATATACCAGCCCATTTTTGTATCCTGAGAAAAAATCTGCAAGGGGTAGGCTGCTTCCAAGGGTTTCTGCCAAAGGGGAGGCATCTCGTTAAGTCCCCATTTTTCAGCCAACTGCAAGAGCCTGTCAATACACAAATCCCCTTCCGTTTCATAGATCTGTTCCACTTTATGCTTACAATAGGTAACATTTTTACTCTGAGCTATCGGTTTTTCCGACCAAATGCTTTGAAAGGGTATTTCCTCTTTACAAGTTTTCAAAATGCCATGTCCCACTTGCCAAATGCGGATTTCCTCCTGCCCGGCTGTCCATTGTGCACTTTGCTTTTCCCCTTGCCCTTCTCCCTTTTGAAAGAAGGCCAACTCATATCCGGCATTGGCTTGAATTTCCTCTGCAACCACTTCTGTAAGCGTTTGACTGGAAAGTAAAATATGTAAACCAAGACTACGCCCAACCCGGACCATAGAAACAATGGTTTCTGCTAATGCCGGACAAGTTTGCTGCATCTGGGCGTACTCATCCACCACCACAAACATATAGGGCAATCTGTCTTCTTCCTCATGTAAAGCATTATACTGATCAATATGATTTACACCACTGTTCATAAGCAGGGTATCCCGCTCTCTCACCAAGGCTTCCAGCGCATCTTTTGCCCGCCACCAATCTTCCATATGTGTATTGGTCAAAGTTCCAATTACATGGGGCAATACTTTTACTTTCTCACCAATCCCAGACTTTTTCCAGTCAATCACAATAACCTGCAATTGTTTAGGACCATAACTGGCACACAATCCCAATATCAAAGACTGTAAACACTGGCTTTTTCCTTGTCCCGTCATTCCGCAAAGCAAACCATGGGGACCAATTCCCGTTTCGTGCAAATCCACTGAAATAAATTTCCCCTGCCTATTTCTCCCTAAAACACAAACCAAGTCCGTCTGGTGTATATGTTGTAGCCATCGACTTTCTATTTTCTCAAAAAAATCACTGGCATAATCCAGCCAGCCACAGTCTTCTACCGATTTTTTGTACTGTTTTTTATACACAAGCCTGTTCCACCATGACTTTGGGGCAGTTCTTTTAGATGGCGTTTGCACATCTATATTTGTTAGGATTACTTCCTGCTTTTCCTTATTTTCTTTCTCTTTTTTTAACCCTACTTGAAATTCCCAAACTCCTGATTCCCATATTTCCAAGGTTTTTTCCCGCAATGCAATTTCAATTCCATATAACAACAAATGAGAACCCACTTGAATTTTCTGTTTCTTTTTTCCCTTTTTCCCATCTATATAAAAGCCGTTGGTACTTTGATCCTGCACGCACCAAACCTGATTTTCTTTTTTTATGGTTACATGTCTACCGGATAATAAAGGATGTTGTGGCACAGAAATGGTATTACGAAATTCTCTGCCAATAGAAATCATCTCTTGCTCTGCTGCATAAATTCCATAGCATTTCATGCTGTTCCATATTACCTGCAACCATGCAATCTTTCCGGTTTTAGATCGTATTTGCCAAATCATGCATATACGTGGTTGTGACAGTTGTCTTTGTAGCATAATCTGTAGATTATCTTCTCCCACTACTTCGATTTCATCTGTCCCCCACAACCAAATTTGTTCCGCCTCTTGCTCCCAAGGTATCGTCACTTGTATTTTTTCCTGCTTCCAAGAAATACTTTGACATTGCTTCGCCGTATATAGCATAACTTGTCTATCCAATCTTTCCACAACCTCCTAGACAAAAACAGAACTTTCCGTAACAGTTCAGATAGCCCTCACACCTTCCTATGTGTTCCCAGAAAAGTAGAGCATCTGTTACCTTTCAACCCAAGATCAATCAGTTACAAAATTGTGCATCTTTATCCAACTGCAAAAGAACAAATGTAGCTTCCACACCCATCTAATTACCTAATTGCGCATTATGATCTAACTTTAAAATGCCAAATCAAATACAATTATTTTAATAGACTACTACGTATTTTGCCGCTTGATCCACCACAACTTTTTTCTTCACACTTTTTTTATCAATATAAGCCGTAACGTATACCGTTCCTGTTTTCTTCGCTTTAAACACACCGTCTTTTCCAATGCTTCCAATTTTTCTATTGGATAGTTTCCATTGCACAGCGCGTTTGGTACCTTTAACCTTACTAAAAAAGGCAACTTGATCCCATTTTTCTGTCATATAACAGCAAACCTCCAATTTTTTTGCTGTATATGCAATTTCAAAGGATACCTTCTTCGAATTTCCATTCTCGTCTGTGGCGATAATTGTATATTTTCCTTCTTCCGATAAAACAGTATGATTCTTCAGATTCTTATTCACTTTTCCTTTACATACAATGCTACAACTTTTTCTATTCCCCATTTTCACTTCCACCTTAACCGGCTTTCGATAAATTTTATTCTTAAGATTGATTTGTAGTGCCCCATTTTCCTTTGGGTTATTCTCACCCTCCACTGTCTTATTCTGCCCGGTAGGCTTCGTAGTAGCCACTGGCTGTCCAACCTCTGTGATTGTCGGTTTTGTGGTGGGCACCGGCTGTTCAACCGCTGTGGTGGTCGGCATGTATGTACCAGTCAACTGGGTTGTCAGGCTTGTTTCTATTGTATTTTTGACTTCCGTATTATCAAGGAATCCCAACCCTTCTTCCAAATGCTGATTGCTTGCTTGCAAATTTTCATAGGCTTCTCTTTCTGTTAATGGAACCTTACAATAAGCAGTCAGATTCTTCCAGCGAATTCCAATGATAGTTTCCTTCGCTCCCCCAAGGGTTCCTACATAAAAATCATAATCCACAAGGACTTCTTCACTTCCATCTTCATGGATTCCCAACACCAAGAAATCTTTTTTTTGCAAAGCATTCTCTAAATCAACGGATTCTACCAGACATTCTACCGTTAAATAAATCACTGCAGAACCTGAAACAGCAGTTTCTGTACCCTGCTCCTGCAAATTTTCAACACAACTCTCTGGATCATCTTCTTGATTATTACTATTTTCAGCTGCATGCAAATACATACCATCCTTATTTACCAAACCGCCATTAATCACCATACCAAAACAGGCTACTAAAAATATCAGTTTTTTTATTGCCTTTTCCAGTCTTCTTTTTTTCATGTAATCCTTTCATCCTTTCTAATGTTCCGTCACACACACATGACAATTTTTTTGTAAATCATCTGCCTTTACTGTAATGACACAATTTCCCGTTTTCTTTGCATAAATACGTGTTCCCTCTACACACACAATAGATGTATCCTTTACGACAATCTGCACTTTTGCCTCTTTGGGTCTTACCATAATCGGCAATTGGATACATGCATTTTTCTTCATTTGCAAAGAAGATGGCACTTGTAATTGTTCTGCTTTTTCTACCTTAGGTACCACTGTACTTTCTACCTCAAGCGCCTTTTGCGGTATCAGGGTATTTTGCAACTGTGTATTACGATTTTCCGTAGTCTTTTTATCTTGTTTACTTCTTTTTTTACTTATTTTTTTACTTCTTTTTCTTTCTAGCTTTTGCTCTCTATTATTTTTTTCTGCTTTCTTTTTTTTCGTCAAACTTGCAGACGCAATCTTCGACGGCAGATTTGTATTTTTTGCCGTTTCTGTTCCCACTGGTAGCTCTCTATTTTTTGCTACTTCTGTTACTACCAGCGCATTTGTACCTTTTGTCACTTCTGTTCCCACCGGCAGTTCTGTGCTTTTTGCCTCTTCTGTTACTACCGGCGCATTCGTATCTTTTACAACTTCTGTTCCCACTGGTAGTTCTGTGCTTTTTACCTCTTCTGTTACTACCGGCGCATTTGTATTTGTTTCGTTTTTCATAGCATATAAAGGTTCTGATGTTACTGAAACCAATATAGCCTTTTCTGTATTTTCTTGTTTTTCTGGTATTTTTTTAGATACTAAGGCATTTTGATTTCCCTTAGGTTCTTGTGTGTCTGATATTTTTTCTTGATTCGAATTTACAAAATAAATTCTTTCCCCTTGATTTAACTTTGAACTTTGTAGCAATGAAATAGGCAGACGACTTATGCATAAACTCGCTATACCGGTAACACACACAAAGAGTGCCACAATCCCAGCAACACGAAACTTTGCATTCTTACGTTTCGGCGGTTCAAATTCAATCGCAAATGTCCGTCCCCAACTTTCTTTCAACTGCTCTGCATTGTATTTTTCTTGTGCCATCATCAATGCATGATAAAACTCCGTCGCATTTTGATATCGGTTCTCTGGCGAATAGGCAATTGCCTTTCCAATCAGCTCTTGAAAAATATAAGGAACATCCCTCTCCCATTGGGGTACTTCCCCAGCCATTCTTCGTTGAAATGCCTTCTGATAATCAGTATGGCTGATATTTTTCTTGTCATAAGGCAGAAATGGAATTTGATTATGATTACAATAATAATATAAAACTAAGCCTAAAGAATAAATATCACTTCGTTCATCTCCACTGTCACCTCTGTAAATTTCCGGTGCCATAAAATTATACGAACCTCGAATACCGGTAATCTTATCCTTCGCACAACTGGCTATTCCAAAATCTCCCAACATAAAACAGTCATCTTTAGAGATAAAAATATTTGCCGGCTTGATATCCCGATGTACTATGCCATGTTTTTTGCACAACATCAGACCTTGACACAGTTCCCTTCCCATGCGCAACCACAATTCTGCAGTCATGGGTATTCTGGTTATATAATTTTCTAAACTTTCTGCTAATTCCATACGAATGCAAATATGATATCCAATTCCAGACTCCTGCGGAAATACTTGAAAATCTTCATAGCTTAAAATGTAACTTTTTCCCTTCAAAGTTTCCATTAATGTAATTTCTTTATACACTTCTTTTCGTTTTTGCTCATAATAGGCAATAATTTCTTCTCGTGTATATCCCTGATTTTCTAATTTTTGAACTTCATCTGGATGATGTGGACAGGAAATCACCTTCATAGCAGCATAGGTTCGCACCCCCATATCATCTCGATATAGCTTATATACATGTGCAAAACTACCTGTTCCCAGCAATCCCTGGTTAGATATGTACCAATTATTCCAAAACGGTTGATAGGCCTGCATTAACATCTCATTCTTCATACTCTCAATCCTTCAAGTTTTCTATATTTATTCATTTTTTGTGTTACAATTTTTTCTATGTATCCTACCAATATTCTGTTAGTAAACGGACATGACTGCTCATTTAGGAAAGTAAACCCATAGGTCAGTGCACTGACACCACCACAAATAAAATTGGGTTTACTTTTAAAGCAGCTGTCCAGCCGTTTCATGTAACAATTTAGCCATTAGGCTTACCTGTTACTGATTCATTACTTTTTTTCAAGACTTTTGCATTGTAACATGAATTAATAAGTGTGTAAATATAGCAATTTTCCCAAAATTTTACAATAAAAATTTATGTCACAGGCTATATCATTAATTTTTTGCTTAATTTCTTGTATGCAAAGAATTCTATTTTGTATTTTCTCTACTAATTCTCTTATTTTAAGATTTTTTTCTTGTATAACAGAAAAATAACTAATTGAGATTTTTTCCCATTATGTTCCAGCTACTGCTGCACAATTTTTAACCGAAACAAAGACCGACAGGTCAGGCCAAAGCGAAGGTCAGAAAACCGGTATACAAGGCTTTCCCACAAAAATGAATACTTATAAAGTGCAAAGTTTGCGTGGTTGAAAGCTACTGGATCAGCTCCTAAAGGATCTACTTGCTCATAGCAAAGCATTTTTTTATGTAATAGGAAATTGCGATGCAATTTCCTATTACATAAAAAAAGCTGTACACATAATGTGTACAGCTTCTGTCATGCATATTAATCTAATGTATATGGCATTAAAGCGATATGACGAGCTCTCTTTACAGCAACTGTAAGTGCTCTTTGATGTTTTGCACAGTTTCCAGTAATTCTTCTAGGAAGAATCTTACCTCTTTCTGATACATATCTCTTTAACTTATTTACATCCTTATAATCAATACCTTTGTTTTCTTTATCTGAGCAGAATACGCAAACTTTCTTTCTTCTACGTCCGCCTCTTCTCTTCATTGGAGAATCTGCTCTTTCACTCTTATTGTATGGCATAATCCGAAAACCTCCTTATTATGATATCCTAGTTAAAAGGTAATCCATCTTCCAATCCATCAGGAATGTTCATGAAGCCATCACCTGCATCACTAGGGTTTGGTCTTGAAGTAGCTTGACCACCATCATAAGACTCTGCTGTCTTCTTGCTTTCCGCAAATTCCACCTCATCTAAAATGATGTCTGTGGTATATACTCTCTGACCATCTTT
>JAFORL010000058.1 GCA_017393285.1 Lachnospiraceae bacterium | reverse complement strand
TGGCTCTGGAGGCCATGGGTTCGAATCCCATTATCCACCCTGGTTATTAGATATTTAACTAATCTTATTTAGGACTATCGCCAAGCGGTAAGGCACAAGGTTTTGATCCTTGCATTCGCTGGTTCGAATCCAGCTAGTCCTGTTTATGGGATATTAGCTCAGTTGGTAGAGCACTTGACTTTTAATCAAGTTGTCCGGGGTTCGAATCCCCGATGTCTCATTTGAAATCGAATAGCATGGTTTCATTATGCGGATGTGGCGGAATTGGCAGACGCGCTAGACTTAGGATCTAGTGGGAGACCGTGGGGGTTCAAGTCCCTTCATCCGCACGCGAGATGCTTCAAGGCTTTTATAGAAGGCTTTGAGGCTTTTTTACTTTATAGAAAACTTTATCTTATAAAGCAAACGAACATGATTGCTTCGTAATGTTGCGGTTATGCTAGGGTTTTGATTTTAGTTGGAAAAGGTTACCTTCCGCTCAGTCCAGTAGGGCTTGGCTGGTAGGATTTAAGAGCATGGTTTTGATTTTAGTTGGAGAAGGTGCTTTCCTATAAGTTCAGCAGGGCTTGGTGGGGAGGATCTAAGAGTCTGGATTTGATTTTAGTTGGAGAAGGCGTGTTACTCTAAGCGAAGCATATGGTGGAGACTTGATTGCAAAACTCTTTGTTGGGATTTGGGATGATTTTAGGATACCGGAAATAGAGAAACAAAAGGAACAGTGCTTTTCGCGTTCCAAATTTTGTTTTTATTAGAATACCGGAGATAGAGAGACAAAAGAAAGAAGGTAGCATATGGCAAGATGGAAGAAGATAGCGGTATATGCATGTATTTTAGTATGTGGAGTGGGAATGGTTTCCTGTGGCAGGAAGAAGGCAGAAGAGTCAAAGCAGAAAGATACTGCTGTAGCCACCGTTTCTGAAGCGCCGGCTGTATTTGAAGAAGGGGGAGAGACCTTTACACAGACAGAGGAGTATGTGTATACAACGACGGAATTGAATGTGCGTAAGGAATGTTCTACAGATGGTGATGCAATCCGTATGTTGCCTAGTGGGGCAAAGGTGTTGCGAATAGGAAGTGGAGAAAACTGGAGTAAAATTCACTTGAATGAAGGAGATTTTTACGTGGCTAGTGAATATGTAACAGACAAAAAGCCTAAAGAAAATAAGGGGGTCATTTATGTAGATCCAGCCCATCAGGCAAAGGAAAATGAAGAACAAGAGGCTATTGGACCAGACGCAAAGGATACAAAGAAAAAATGCGCCAAAGGTGCAGTGGGCGTTTCGACCAAACAAAAAGAGTCAGCTTTGAATTTGGCAGTTGCCAAACGTTTGCAAACAGAATTACAGGCTAGAGGGTATGAAGTGCTTTTGAGTCGTGAGTCAGAGGATGTGAACCTTAGTACAAAGGAACGAACACATGAGGCGAAAGAACAGGGGGCGGATCTCTTAATTCATATACATGCCAATAGCTCAAATCTGCCACAAACAAGTGGAATTATGACAATTTGTGGCAAGAAAGATAGTCCATATGTTTCTGACTTGTATGAGAAAAGCCATGCTTTGAGCAAGGCATTAGGTGATGGATTGGCAAAGGAGACAGAAGCCAGCAATAAGGGAATTTGGGAAACCAATCTCATGAGTGGTATCAATTGGTCGGAGGTGCCGGTTTCCATTGTGCAAATTGGGTATTTGAGCAATGCGGAGGAAGACGAAAAATTAGCTACAGAAGACTACCAAAATAAAATTGCATTGGGACTTGCAGATGGCGTGGAAGAATACTACGGTCAGTAGTAGAAAAATAGCAATCGTTCAGGTTGTTTTGTACACTGTGCTGTGCGGGGGCGTATGAGTCCATATATTTTGCCAGGTTTATAGCAATTTATAGGCGATAGCTTGTTACGAAAAATAAGGCATAAGAGGTTTCTGGGTGAAAACAAAAGGGAATGAGAAAGTGTTACAGAAATTGTAACACTTTTTTAATACAAAAGTAACAAAAATGTTGTCTTTTTATAAAAAAACATGTTAAAAATACACAAAATCTTACTTGAAATTAAGAAAGGAAAATGATAACATAATGCATATAGGGTGTAGAATTACGTGAGAATTTATATAATGTACTCTTGGAGTCTTTTTATACTAGAATTTCGAGATAGTTTTTTCTTGTATAACGACATTCCCGCAGTGCGTACAACGGTGTGTATGACGAGGAAATGGAGAAAATCCAAGGAAAATATAGCCGAAATTATGGTATAAAGTAGATTCCGAGAGACATTATAAAGAAAAGGGGGGGTTAAGATGGGTTTACGCGGTAACAAAAAAACTTCTCAACTATTTCAAAAAATACGTCCCAAAAGAGAGAAAACTGCTGAAAAGCCAGTAGAAGACAAAGGGGTAGAGAAGGCATTGGACGGAAATGGTAAAAAGAAAACAAGTAAAAAATATCTTCAAGACCTGCCTGGGAAAAAAAATAGTGGAAAGGCGCATAAAAGTCCCCGTTTCCTGCAAAAAATAATAGAAAAGTTTCATAAAGCTTCAGTTATTGAGCAGGAAGAAATATTAGAAGAGGAGAAAATTACCTTTTCTTTGAAGGAGTGGAGAAATTTTATTCCTTATGTGAAGCAGAAAATACGGCTTCGAAATAGGAATGCATCCTTTCAACGAGTTGAAAAGGTGAGGTTTGTAAATGGAATACAGTTTCGATTATACAATTTGATTGTAATACCTATTATGTTGTTGATTTTATTGGGAATTGTATCTTACCAAAAAGCATCAGGAGGAATCAAAGATACTTATGTGGCTTCTGTATCCTCCTCTATAGAATTGACAACTTCTTACTATGAATTTGTATTTGATACCTTACGTTCCAATTACAATGATTTACTTGTGGAAAGTAAATTGCGAACCTATGTAAATGGTGGATATAGTAATTTGGATACGACAGATGGTCTGACTTATTATACTGAAAAATATCAAAAGTTCAATTATAATGTAACGGATAATAAATTTTTGACAGATGTCTATATATTGACGGACAATGATAAGAGTATCACCACTACAAATACAACCAAAAAGGGACTATACAAAATGTTAGCAGATACAGAGGAAGGAAAATTGGCAGCAGAGACTCCAACCTCCTATTTTTATTTTGGTAGCATGTCAGATGTGGACGAGGCATTGAATACCAAGGGAAAAAAATATGCAATCCGAATTATACGAAAGATTCCAAAGACAGAAGGGTATTTGGTTTTGGATTTGGATCGTGACAAGATGGAAGAAATTTTGTCACAGCTTGATTTGGGTGATAACAGTATCGTTGGATTTGTAACGCAAAATGGTTCTGAGATTGTTGTTAAAAGTGCAGATAAAGAACAGACCAATGGCAGTTCGAAAGAAAGTGCAGATACCAAAACGGTTAATTATTTCTCTGAACAGGAATATTATAAGAAGGTAATGGAAAGTGATGAGACAAGTAGTTTGCAGGAAGTTACTTTTGATGGAAAGAAGTATATGTTTTTTATGTCAAAGGTAGGAAAGACAGGAACTGCGGTATGCTGTTTCGTTCCTATGGCATCCATCAATGCGCAGGCATCAGATATTAAGAATGTAACAGTTCTTTTATCCCTTGTGTCTATCATTATTTCTGGAATCATTGGATTGTTTATTGCCAGAGGTATGAGTAAGACCATTACCAGTATTTTGGAACAGATTAAAAAGGTTTCTACCGGTGATTTGACTGTAAAGATATGTGTGCGCAGAAAAGATGAATTTGCTGTATTAGCAACAGGAATCAGTGATATGATTGCACATACCAAGCATTTGATTCAAAAAGTGGAAACAGTTAGTACGGAATTGACTGGAGTCATGGAAGAAGTTGTTAGAAGTACAGAAGAATTTTTGATTTCTTCTCAAACCATTGAGGGTTCTGTCAATGAAATTGAAGTAGGAACCAATAACCAGGCACAGCACGCTGTGAAATGTTTGGATGCTATGGATCGCTTGTCAGAACGTATTGAAGTAGTTAGCGAAAATACAAAGAAAATCAGACAAGTTGCCACAGAGACAGATGGCTCTATTAATTCTGGTATGCAGTCTATGGCAGTATTGAATGAAAAGAGTCTGTCTACTGCAGAGATTACACATGTGGTTATTGAAAATATTGAAAACCTGGAAAATAAATCGAAGTCCATCGGAAAGATTGTAAATGCAATTAACGATATTGCTTCGGAGACCAATCTGCTTTCTTTGAATGCTTCTATTGAGGCGGCAAGAGCAGGTGAGGCTGGAAAAGGCTTTTCCGTTGTGGCATCAGAGATTCGCAAGCTGGCAGATCAGTCTATGGACTCAGCAAATGAAATTCAGACAATTATTGGTGAAATTGTTGAAAAGACAAAGAGTGTTTCACAAATTGCACAACAGGCAGATACAATTGTGCAAGAACAGCAGGAGGCTGTAAATGTGACAACAGATGCATTTAAGACAATGGAAAAACAGGTTAAGATTTTGACACAAGAGCTAGAGGAAATTCTAGTTGGTATTCAGGAAATGTCAAAGACCAGAGCCGATACATTGGGCGCTGTAGAGGAAATTTCAGCAGTATCTGAGGAAGCTGCAGCCTCTGCCACAAGTGTTACCACTATGGTTGGCAAACAGCTGGAAGGTGTTGCAGAATTGAAAGATAATTCTGGTAAATTATCTACTTCCGCTGAAGAACTTGAACATGCTGTGAAACAGTTCAAGGTACGATAATATAGCTTATATCTAATTTTTGATAAACTCTATACTTTGTGACGGGAAAAGAGTGGGGCAAATGTCTCGCTCTTTTCTTGTGGTGCAATCGTTGACATTCCTTTTAGAATAAGATATAATACAATGAAGTAAATCAACCAAAAGGGTAGGAGTCTGTCCATTTTTAATCATGGAGATGGTACAGCAGACTTTGGGGTAATAGAACGCAGACGCAAAGATGCGTGAGAGTTTCCTATTGCAGTTTTTGTTGCAGTTTAGCCCATGCGCTGAAATGCTACTTAGATTTGAAATAAGGCTACCGCAATCCCATTGGCTTTAGACGGTGGGTTAAGGTGGGCTGATTATATATAGGGCAGGGACTGCCCGAATTTACGCCTGTGGAGATAGTAGGCTACGAGGTCGGCGAAGCAGGAAGCCCATTGGCTTCAGACAATGGGTAGTTCACTAAAATAGTACATGGAGGATGGATGACATGGCAGATGTAAAGAAGAATATTTTAACCTACGAAGGTTTAAAGGCATTAGAAGATGAGGTACAGGACTTAAAGGTAAATCGTCGTAAAGAAGTAGCGCAAAAGATTAAGGAAGCGAGAGAACAAGGCGACTTATCAGAAAATGCAGAATATGACGCTGCAAAAGATGAACAAAGAGATATTGAAGCAAGAATTGAAGAAATTGAGAAAATCTTAAAGAATGCAGAAGTCGTTGTAGAAGATGATGTAGATTTGGATAAAATCAACATTGGATGTCGTGTAAAGATTTTAGATATTGAAGAAAATGAAGAATTGGTTTATAAGATTGTTGGTTCTACAGAGGCCAATAGCTTGAAAGGAAAGATTTCCAATGAATCACCAGTTGGTAGTGCATTAATCGGTGCGCAAAAAGGTGATATCGTTACGGTAGAAACCCAGGTTGGAGAATTACAATATAAGATTTTGGAGATTGAAAGATCTAACTAAGCAAAGAATATAACCCCATAAAGAAAGGATGAATTATTTTGGCAGAACAAAATCAAAATAAACAAAAGCCACAGCAGGATGTCAATCAGTTAATTAAGGTAAGAAATGATAAACTTGCTGATTTACAGGCAAATGGAAAAGATCCATTTCAAATTACAAAGTATGACCAGACACATCATACAATAGATGCAAAGGCATTGTACGAAGAGCATGAGGCAAAACTTTTGGCTGGTAGAGCAGCAGTCAATGTAGAAGGTTTAGATGAACAGGCTGCAAAAGATGCCATCAATGCAGACTATAATGAACGTAGAGCAATCATGGACGCAAGTCCAATTCCAGTTTCGATTGCCGGACGTATGATGTTCAAACGTGTAATGGGTAAGGCATCTTTCTGCAATATCCAGGATAAAATGGGAAATATTCAGGTATATGTGGCAAGAGATTCTATTGGACAGGATTCTTATGCTGATTTTAAGAAATCTGACATTGGGGATATCTATGGTGTAAAAGGATTTTTGTTCCGTACCAAAACAGGTGAAATTTCTATTCATGCAGAAGAAATGACTATGTTATCTAAGAGTTTACAGATTTTGCCAGAGAAGTTCCATGGCTTGACTGACACAGATACCAGATATAGACAAAGATATGTGGATTTGATCATGAACAAGGAGAGCAAGGATACTTTCGTAAAACGTTCTCAGATTCTTAGTAGTATTCGTCGTTTCTTAGATGGACAAGGTTTTATGGAAGTGGAGACACCAATGATTGTTTCAAACGCAGGTGGGGCAGCAGCTCGTCCGTTTGAAACCCATTATAATGCACTTGCAGAAGATAGAAAATTACGTATTTCGCTTGAATTGTATTTGAAGAGATTGATTGTTGGTGGTTTGGAAAGAGTATACGAAATTGGTCGTGTATTCCGTAATGAAGGTACAGATGCAAGACACAATCCAGAGTTTACTTTGATGGAATTGTATCAGGCATTTACAGATTATCATGGTATGATGGACTTGACTGAGAATATGTTCCGTACAGTAGCACAAGAGGTTTGTGGTACAACAGTGGTTCCTTATGCAGAGGAAATGATTGATTTAGGTAAGCCATTTGAGCGTATCACTATGGTGGATGCTGTTAAGAAATACGCAGGTGTGGATTTCAATGAAGTGGCGGACACAGAAGCAGCCAAAGCACTTGCAAAGGAACATCACATTGAATTTGAGGAGCGTCATACAAAGGGAGATATCTTGAACTTATTCTTTGAAGAATATGTAGAAGAAAAATTGATTCAACCTACCTTTGTTATGGATCATCCAGTGGAAATTTCTCCACTTACAAAGAGAAAGCCAGAAAATCCAGATTACGTAGAGCGTTTCGAATTATTTATCTACGGACGTGAGATGGCAAACGCTTATTCAGAGTTGAATGATCCAATTGATCAGAGAGCTCGTTTTGAAGCACAGGAAGAAGCATTTGCTGCTGGTGATGAGGAAGCAAACCACACAGATGAGGATTTCTTGAATGCTCTTAGCATTGGTATGCCTCCAACAGGTGGTATCGGATACGGAATTGACCGTTTGGTAATGTTGTTGACAAATCAGCCGGCAATTAGAGATGTATTGTTATTCCCGACGCTCAAATCTATTCAGTAAGAAATGGCGTAGAATCAGCGGTTACAGGTAGGCAAGGTCGAAATTTACGACCAATTTACGACCAAATAAAGAGAATACGTTTAAAAGAGTCTCTTGGAAGCAAGAGATTCTTTTTTTTATATTAAGTGTGACTCATAGTCCGTTGATATATATGCAACAGATAAATAGTATAAATTTGGAGGAATGATGCGATGGATATATGCCTTAGATTTGGAATTAGATGTAAACAACTTAGAGAAAAAATGAATCTATCTCAAGAGAAGTTTGCTTTATTGATTGAAATGGATAGAACCTATTATTCATCTATAGAAAATGGTCGTAGAAATGTTTCTATTAGAAATATTGAAAAGATTGCTACGGGCTTTGGAATAACTATAGAGGAATTGATGAGAGGAGTGTGATAATAATGTATAAATCACAAATGAGGTTAAAAGCATTTCGTTTCCTGCAAGGGTTCGGAACTAATATGAAGGCGAAGTTTTCAAATGTATGTAGTAAGACAGGTTCATATGACGTGCCACTTGAATTATTCCAAAAAAGAACTCCGAGAAAGAACCGTGCATTGATTTCATGGAGAGCAGTAAAAAACAATAATTTAACATTGGAACAATTAGATACTTTTGAAGGTGGAGTGGTAGTAGATTTTATTAACAATGATTTTTTTGATGAAGACAATTATAATGACGGTCTTTTTCAAGAATTAAAAGAAAGACTCGGAAGCAATAAAAATGTATCATCTATAATATCAATAAAGTCTGAATCAGGCAGTTCCTCATCTGCGGTTCAGAGAGAGGCATTTAGTAAATTAACAAACAATACCAAGATTAATTACCTGGGAAATGAAATATGTATCAACGCAGATAATTATGAACAATATGCTATAAAACAAAACATTGGTGGACGTGGACAAGGAAATGATACATGGAGTGGCTTTCTATTTATCTCAATCAGAGGTGGACAGCAGGATACGATAGAAACTCATTCAGGAAAAGAACTAACGCTGTTTAATCCGGCTTGCGAGTATGCGTCGGCTGATGTGTGCGTAGATATAGATTTGGTTATGAGCTATTATGCCTTAGCTAGTATTGACGAGAAGAGTTTGGGATGGGGAAGCGATAAGTGGCGTGAATATAAGTTCCTTGTTCAAAACCTGGAAAAAAATAGGAATCGCAGTAAAACCTTACAGCATCTTGCCTGTTTCGAGGAAGCGGGTGTGCATTTCGAACGCACGTGAAAGCGCAAGCGGCACATGGACGCCCTTTGCATGCTTGAGGCCGTACTCCAGAACATCCGTGAGCGCATCGCGGTAATCCGGATGGGCGCAGTTCTTGATAATCAGGCGGGCGCGTTCTTCAACAGGCAAGCCACGAAGGTCAGCAAGCCCCTGTTCCGTCACAAAAATCTGCGTGTCGTGATCGGTATGGTCCACATGGCTCACGTAAGGCACAATGCTCGAAATGGCACCGCCCTT
>JAFORL010000057.1 GCA_017393285.1 Lachnospiraceae bacterium | reverse complement strand
CTATTACAAAATAAAAAAGCCATAAAACTTTGTTTACAAAAGTCTTATAGCTTTATGCAATATGATTTCTCAAATGACAAGCCCTCATTACCCCTGCTCAAAGTTCCCCTTTACACTTTGTGTTTCATCTGGTTCCAAATGGTTCCCCAACCACTTGATCTTACGTACTGACTAAGCGCACTTACAAGTCTATCCCAGCAAATCTGGTCTGCTTTCGCCGACCAGTCTACCCTAAAGCTGTGAAATCCTTGCTGAATACAGTTTCCTATCACAGCGCCAGAGGCCGAAAACCTGCTAACTTTCTGTTCTTTTCCCCTATCTTTAGAAACTGAAATTCTATGCTTTTATGAAACATTCTCTTACTTTGATAATACCATATTCTGTAAAAACTGTCAAATTTTATACGCACTTAAATCGATAGCCTACACCCCATATGGTTTCAATATATCTAGGCTTTGCCTGTACTTTTTCGATTTTTTCTCGAATCTTTTTGATATGTACCGTTACGGTTGCCAACTCACCCATGGATTCCATTCCCCAAATCTGCTGAAACAATTCTTCTTTGGAAAAAACATGGTTGGGATGTTCCATCAAGAACAATAATAAATCATATTCTTTATTGGTTAAAGTTTTTTCTTCTCCTTGCACAAATACACGATGATCCAATTTATCCAAACGAATATTTCCAATTTCTATTGTATTATCTTCATCCTTTTCCCCAAAAGAATCCCTTGTTTTCAATCGCTTATATCTCGCCAAATGTGCCTTGACTCTGGCCACCAATTCATTCGGACTAAAAGGCTTCTTGATATAATCATCTGCCCCCAGACCAAAGCCACGTATCAAATCTATCTCTGCTGTGCGATCAGATAAAAATAAAATAGGAATATCCATATCTTTTCTCACACTTTTGCAAATGGTAAAGCCATCCATTCTCGATATATTCACATTCGTAACAACACAATCAAACTCACCATTTTCAATTCGTTCAAACGCAGCTTCCCCATTCATTTCTATCTCAACGGAATGGCCATTGATCTCCAAATAATCTTTTGCCAATACTGCATCATCCTTATTATTCTCAATAATTATAATCCTAGCCACTTGCTCCCCTCCTTGTCAAAAGATACGACTGCTTCGCTGTTACCACAATATATGAAAATGCAGACCGCATATAGTCAACTTTTCCTTTATCCTGCCATACACCTTATGTAACAGTTCAGCTGAGAGACTGAACTGTTACCACCTTATTTATCATCACAGACCCATAATGGTAATATTGCCTTTTTAAGATGATACTGAAACCTTATCGCAAACAGGCTTCCTTCATAGATTTTACATATTCTCCAATATAACTTGGTGCCTCTTCTCCATATTGGGCACACAATTTTACGATGGCAGAACCCACAATGACACCATCTGCCTGTTTTGCCATTTTTTCTGCCTGCTCTGGTGTTGAAATACCAAATCCCACAGCACAAGGAATCGCATTTACCTCTTTTACCTTACGCACCATAGCACCGATATCTGTAGTAATATTGGAACGCACACCTGTAACACCCAAGGAAGAAACGCAATATACAAAACCATTTGCTTCCTTTGCAATCATGGAAATTCTTTCTTCTGAAGTTGGTGCAATCATAGAAACCAAATCCACACCATGTGCTTTACAAACTGCATCAAATTCTTCTTT
Organism: Lachnospiraceae bacterium; assembly: GCA_017393285.1. Lineage (GTDB taxonomy): Bacteria > Bacillota > Clostridia > Lachnospirales > Lachnospiraceae > CAG-411. The sequence continues at coordinate 2,225 of JAFORL010000057.1, read as the reverse complement.
TTCTTCAAAAGGAATATCTGGCAAAATAATACCGTCTATGCCAACTTCCTCACATCTTTGCATAAATTTTTCTGCACCATAGGAAAATACCACATTGGCATAAGTCATAAATACCAATGGAATAGTCACAGTTTGTCTCAATTCTTCTACCATGGCAAATACATCATCTGTAGTCACATTGTTTTTTAACGCACGAATATTTGCTTCCTGAATAACCGGACCTTCTGCTGTTGGATCTGAAAAAGGAATACCCAATTCGATTAAATCCGCGCCTGCTTTTACCATTTCCTTTACAGCTGCTTTTGTGGTATCTAATGTAGGATCCCCACAAGTAATAAAAGGTATAAATGCCTTTCCATTTGTAAATGCTTCTTTTATCTTACTCATATAAATCCTCTCCTCTATAACGTGCAATCGCTGCACAATCTTTGTCACCGCGTCCTGAAATATTGATTACCATAATCTCGTCTTTGCTCATGGTCTTTGCCAATTTGGTTGCATAAGCAACTGCATGGGCACTTTCAATTGCCGGGATGATACCTTCGATACGAGATAAATATTCAAAGGCTTCCACTGCTTCTTCGTCTGTTACTGCCACATATTCTGCTCTGCCGATATCATGCAGATATGCATGCTCCGGTCCAATACCCGGATAATCCAAACCTGCTGAAATAGAATATACAGGAGCAATCTGACCATAATTATCTTGGCAGAAATAAGATTTCATACCATGGAAGATTCCAAGTTTTCCTGTATTGATGGTGGCTGCAGTTTCCATTGTATCGATACCACGTCCTGCGGCTTCACAACCAATCAAACGCACTTCTTTGTCCTCTATAAAGTTATAAAATGCCCCCATAGCATTAGAACCACCGCCTACACAGGCCAATACGACATCCGGCAATCTGCCTTCTCGTTCTAACATCTGTGCTTTGATTTCTTTACTGATGACAGATTGAAAATCTCTTACCATCGTTGGAAATGGATATGGTCCCATAACAGATCCCAATACATAATGGGTATCTGCAATTCTGGCTGTCCACTCTCTGAAAGTTTCTGATACAGCATCCTTCAAAGTCGCTGTACCGCTATCTACCGGGTGCACCTTAGCGCCCAACAAACGCATACGATATACATTCAAAGCCTGTCTCTCGCAGTCTTCTCTACCCATAAAAATTTCACATTCCATGCCCATCATAGCAGCTACGGTTGCGGTAGCTACACCATGCTGACCTGCACCTGTCTCAGCAATTACTCTTGTCTTGCCCATTCTTTTCGCCAAAAGCATCTGGCCAATTACATTATTAATTTTGTGAGAACCAGTATGATTCAAATCTTCACGCTTCAAATAGATTTTGGCACCACCCAAATCCTTTGTCATACGCTCAGCATAATAAAGACGACTAGGTCTGCCTGCATATTCATTGAGCATGGTTTCCAATTCTTTTTTGAAATCCGGATCATCTTTGTATTTATTGTATGCTTCTTCTAATTCCAGCATAGCATTCATCAATGTTTCCGGTATATACTGACCACCATGTACTCCAAATCTTCCTTTTGACATTTCTGTTCCTCCTATTCAAAACAATTATTATTACTCATTTCTAGAATGAAGCATAAAATGGGTTCGCATGCTTTTTCAGCTAACTCCTCACACATTTGTGCGCATCCTCGCATCGCAATTTCCTATTACATAAAAAAAATCCTGTCCTATATTTCTAGGACAGGAGACTCTCAATCTATCTCTTGCGGTACCACCTAAATTCATGTATCACATGCGCTCATTCCGTGCACTCTCACACGTACTCCTGATAACGTTGGAGAAACGTCAGATATTACTCAGCGTTCTACCCGCCTTTCCTTCTGCCCTTATGAGTCCATTCACAAATAGCTTTCCTGCGCCTTCACACCCACCGGCAACTCTCTGTATGGTTCCTACTATCTGCTACTCTTCTCAATCAACGGTTTTGACATATATTTAGGATACTCTATTCTATTTCAATTGTCAATAGCGATTTTTCTATTTTAATCTAAATACAGATGTATAATTATGATATGTAGATGAAAAAGAATGTACCTCTATTTCGTGTCCAGTTTGATCTCCAGATTTTCCATACTTTGTAGTCCCATTTTCATTAATTCTAGCATCTACAACCTTACCATTTCCAACATAAATACAAGTATGTCAGATAATAGTTTCTTTGAATCATATTCAGCTATTTTGT
>JAFORL010000056.1 GCA_017393285.1 Lachnospiraceae bacterium | reverse complement strand
GGTATTGACAAAACTTTGGCTTGGATGGATCGGGATTTTCATGGTATTTGTTTTACCAATCTGGTGGATTTTGATATGAAATATGGACATAGAAATGATATCGATGGGTATGGAGAAGCCTTGTCTTATTTTGATAAACGCTTGCCGGAATTGTTAGCAAAATTGCAGGAGGATGATGTACTGATGATTACAGCGGACCATGGATGTGACCCAAGTACGCCGTCTACCGATCACTCGAGAGAATACATTCCTTGGGTGATTACCGGAAAGCAAATCAAAGCCGGTAATTTAGGTACCAAAGATGGATTTGGACATATAGGAGCTACCATTTTGGAGGCATTGGGAGTCGAAGGAAGCATCGATGGAACTAGTATATGGAAAGAATTGGAGGAATAGATATGGGAACACCACATAACGCAGCAAATAAAGGAGATATCGCCAAGACAGTATTGATGCCAGGGGATCCACTTCGTGCAAAATATATTGCCGATGAATATTTAAGTAATGTTACTTGTTTTAATACGGTTCGAAATATGTATGGATATACAGGTACCTATCAGGGAAAAGAAATTTCTGTGATGGGACATGGTATGGGGGTACCATCTATGGGAATTTATTCTTATGAATTGTATACCCATTATGATGTGGAAAATATTATTCGAATCGGTTCTGCTGGTGGATTGTCAGACGAGGTAGATTTGATGGATCTTGTCATAGCTATGGGGGCATCTACCAATTCCAACTACGGATTACAATATAAATTGCCGGGTATTTTTGCACCGATTGCAGATTTTGATTTATTACAAAAAGCAGTGGCAGTGGCAAAGGAAAAGAATTTTGAAGTGAAGGTGGGGAATATCTTAACTTCGGATACCTTTTATACAGATGATTCTAAGGACAATGATTTGTGGAAACGAATGCAGGTATTGGCAGTGGAGATGGAAACGGCAGCTTTATATTATAATGCAGCCCGATTGGGAAAAAAGGCATTGGCAATTTTGACCATTTCGGATCATTTGTATTCAAAAAAAGAATTGACTGCGCAGGAGCGTCAATTTGGTTTCCGTCAAATGATGGAGCTTGCACTGGAAACCAGTGTGCAATAGTGTAGTTGTAAGAGCATGAAGAGTGGTGGCTGGGAAAGCGACATCTGGAAACTGGTTTGCCACAGATGGGAGATGAAACAAGTCCATCAGGGGACGATTGCGTGTTTGGGGCAGTGAAGCAGGGGGTGTGTCATGGAATTAGCAGCAATTGTGCATACAATGGAACAGCGAGATTGCTATGCCTTAGAACCCGGAAGATTTTTATTTCGCTTACGGGCAAAACAAGGAGATTTGCAGGAAGTTTCTTTGGTATATCAGGAAAAATATATAGAAAGAAAAGAAAAAGATACCAGGTGTATTTGTGAGATGCGTAAAGTAAGCAGTGATGGAATCCATGATTATTTTGAGGTTGAAATCGAAAGTGATTTTGTATGTATACGATATTATTTTCGCTTGAAGGATGACGCAGGAAGGGTTTTGTATTACAGTAATTATGGCTTCTTTCCTGATTGGCTGGAGGATATAGATGATATGTTTGATTGTCCGCAAAATATGCGGGAAGAGGAACGTTTTGCGCCGCCGGATTGGATGAAGAATAAAGTTATATATCAGATTTATCCCTCACGTTTTGCATCCAGTAAGCCTGTGCAGGAGGAAATTTGGTATCAAAAACCCATAGACAGTCAGACAAAATTGCAGGGAGATTTACAGGGAATCAGAGAAAAATTGCCCTATTTAAAGAGCTTAGGAGTAGAGGTGATTTATATGACACCTCTATTCCAATCTATTTCTCAACACAAATATAATACAAAAAACTATTATGAAATCGATTCTTCTTTTGGCAGTAAAGAAGATTTAAAAGCCCTGGTAGAAACTGCCCATGCCCTTGGAATTTATGTGATTTTAGATGGGGTGTTTCATCATACCGGGACGGATTTTTTTGCCTTTCAGGATTTGCTGGAAAAACAGGAGCAGTCCGCCTATAAAGATTGGTACTATGTCAAACAGTTTCCGGTTTCTGTGAAAAAGAACTGTAATTACAAGACTTTTAATTATTTTTCGTCTATGCCTAAGTTACGGGTAACCAATCCAGAAGTAGAAAAATATTTTGTGGATGTGGCAACTTATTGGATCAAAGAATGTGACATTGACGGATGGCGTCTGGATGTGGGAGATGAGGTTCCTCATAGTTTTTGGCGTGCCTTTCGTAAGGCAGTGAAAAAGGTGAAACCCCAAGCTGCAATTATTGGAGAGGTATGGCATTGTGCACCGGATTTTTTGGAGGGAGACCAATGGGATAGTGTAATGAATTATCCTTTTTACTTTGCGGTAAAAAAATATGTGGCGTTAGAGGAGATTTCCACAGAAGAATTTTGGAATCAAATGGGATTTTTACGTGGCAGGTATCAGCAAAAGCAGTTGCCTTTATTGTGGAATTTCATTGATAATCACGATACCGAACGCTTCTTATATAGTTGTAAAGAAGCGGAAGAAAAGTTAAAGTTTGCCGTAGGTTTGCAGATGTTTTTAGTAGGGTGTCCTGTGATTTATTATGGAGATGAGTGCGGTTTGACAGGAGGACCGGATCCGGATTGCAGACGCGGTATGTTATGGGATGTTGCTCGGCAAAACCAGCGCATTTTACAGTATTACAAACAATGTATTAAAGTAAGAAAGCAATATGGGGAAATGCTGGAGGCACATGTGATAGAACAGGTCTTAGAAGGAAAAGATACCATGCATTTGATTTGTCAAAGCGAAACCAGTGTCTTCCACTTATTTTTTCATGGGGGCAAGGAAGTCGTTTCTCTCCTGGAATGGGTGGAAAGTTATGATTTGCTGTCCGAACAGGTCTGGAATGGGAATTTACAGCCTTATCAAATCGTCATTGTTCGGGTATGAATCAGTTCTAGTTTTTCTGCCCGGGATAATTGTTTGATGGCGTATTCTCTGGACATAGCTTCCTGTTTGGTGGAAAATTCTTCAAAGTATACCAACTCTACTGGTTGATGACTTTTGGTGTATTTGCAACCTTTTCCGGCTTTGTGATTTTTGATTCGTTTTTCTAAATTGTTGGTCCAACCAGTATAGAGGCTGTTGTCTCCACAACGGAGTATATATACGTAATTTTTATCAGGCATAAGTATATCCTTTCTTTCTTCAATCCAGTCGCTTGTGGGTGGTTTATACAGTTTTACTATACACCACTTGGCAGAAGTGGTGCAAGAAAAAATATTTTTGATGGGAAGCTTAGCATAATAGTTTAAAAGGGGAGCAGAGAATGCATACTGAGAAATTAAGAAAGATATCAAGCCTGAAAGAACAAAGAAAGCAAGAATGAATAAGAAAGGAAGAAAATAAGTGTTCTACGCTTATAGAACAGAGACAGAGCAAAAAAATAATAAAAAAGGTTGGCAGTATCCTTGCAGAGCATTTTATTGACATTTTAGAAATTATCGCAGTATTGTTAGAGTAGGGGAAGCATGTTACTAAATGTAAATAGACATGGCAGTTAGCCTCTTTACAAAACGCGTCAGATGGTATATAATGAGTACTGTTTGGTTCGTGATTGTTCCGAGATGCATCGTTATCACGAATATAGTATTACATTTACATATAGTCTTCAAGGCAGGGTGAAAGTCCCTACCGGCGGTATAGCCCGCAAGCCGAGAGGCATGATCTGGTTAGATTCCAGAGCCGACAGTATAGTCTGGATGAGAGAAGAGAGATACCTTTGAAAGGGATTCTAGGATTTTTGGTTGTTGAGTAATCACAGTCTGCCAGAAAACATGGCAGCTTGCGGTAGCGCATCGACGGAAAAGGATGAACTAGGATTTGGAATAGAATGGAGAGCCTTGAATATACACAAGGCTCTTTTTTTTTCGTACATTGTGATGACTGGGAAGGAGTCAGATTTGTTTACTATGTACTCTTGGAATCTACTTTGTACCATAATTTCGGCTATATTTTCCTTGGATTTTCTCCATTTCCTCGTCGTACACACCGTGTACGCACTGCGGGAATGTCGTTATCCAAGAAAAATCTATCTCGAAATTCTAGTATAAAAAGACTCCGAGAGTACATTACTTAGAAAGGGATGATTTTTTGGAGCAGCAATATATGCAACGAGCCATTGATTTGGCGTTACAAGGCGCTGGATTTGTAAGTCCCAATCCTATGGTAGGTGCAGTCATTGTAAAAGATGGCCGAATCATTGGAGAGGGCTATCATGCCCGTTGTGGAGAATTACATGCAGAAAGAAATGCCTTGGCATCTTTGCAGGAAGATGCAACCGGCGCTACCATTTATGTGACTTTGGAGCCCTGTTGCCATTATGGAAAGACACCGCCCTGTACAGAGGCCATTATAGAGCATAAATTAGGGAAGGTAGTGATCGGTTCTAGAGATCCCAATCCCTTGGTGGCAGGAAAAGGTGCAAAGATACTTCGGGATGCAGGTATTACGGTAGTGGAAGATTTTATGCGTGAATCCTGTGATGCCATCAATCCTATCTTTTTTCACTATATTACCCGGCATACCCCTTATGTTTCTATGAAGTATGCCATGACCATGGATGGCAAAATAGCAACCAAAACAGGGGCTTCTCAGTGGATTACCGGAGAAGAAGCCAGACAGGATGTGCAGGAACTGCGTCATATACATAGAGGTATTATGGTGGGGATTGGTACGGTTCTGGCAGATGATCCCATGCTGACTTGTCGCAGGGAAAACGGCAGAAATCCTGTCCGAATCGTTTGCGACAGTCATTTGCAAATTCCGGAGGATTGTCAATTGGTTGCCACAGCCAAGGATATCACTACCTTGGTTGCTACAAGTGTAGAAGAAATCCGTCTACAAGAGGAGAAAGCTCATCGGTTACAGGAAGCAGGGGTGGAATTGCTTCCATTACCGGAAGTGGAAAGGCATATTTCTTTGGAGACCTGCATGCAGGCATTGGGGGAAAGACAAATCGACAGTATTTTGCTGGAGGGGGGAGGTACCCTGAACGATGCAATGTTACAGGCAGGTTTGGTGCATCGGGTGTATGCATACATCGCCCCTAAGATTTTTGGTGGTGTCAATGCAAAAACACCGGTAGAAGGACTTGGCGTTAATACCCCACAAGAAGCAAATCAATTTGAAATGATAGAAAATCGGTCTTTTGGAAAGGATATTCGTCTTACGTTTGTAAAAGCAAAAAAGGAGTGATGATTTGTTTACAGGCATTATTGAAGAAGTTGGAACCGTAGAAAATCTTGTGCAACAAGGCAATAGTGGTAAGCTTTCCATTCAAGCCCGGACAGTTTTAGAAGGTACGAAATTGGGAGACAGTATTGCGGTAAATGGTGTGTGTTTGACGGTGACAGCCTTGACAGGCAAAGGCTTTGAGGCCGATGTCATGGCAGAGACCTTACGTCGCAGTAGTCTGGGAAGTTTACAAAAAGGCTCCCGTGTCAATTTAGAACGAGCCATGGCAGCAGATGGACGCTTTGGCGGACATATTGTGTCCGGTCACATTGATGGAACCGGGAAAATTGTCCAAGTGAAGCCGGAAAGCAATGCAGTTTGGTATGTTTTGGAGGCACCGGAAGCTATTTTGCAGGGGATTGTAGAGAAAGGTTCTATTGCCATTGATGGCATTAGTCTGACGGTGGCATGGGTGACAGATACCCAGTTTGCAGTTTCCATTATTCCACATACCGGCAGCCATACCATCCTTTCTGAAAAAGAAAAAGGACATGTGGTAAATTTGGAAAATGACATGATAGGAAAATATGTGAAAAAATTTTTACAACTGGATTCTCAAAAAAAAGAGAGTGCTATCGATATGGACTTTCTGGGGAAATACGGTTTTCTATAACAAGTTTAGCTTGGTAGAAAATATATGCTGCCCATTTTCCAATTCGGATTTTTGGGAATAAGAAAAAGAAAGGAAGAAAATATGCAACAATATCAATATCATAAAGTAGAAGAAGCATTAGAAGCCTTACGCAATGGTGAGATTATTTTGGTAACAGATGACCCGGATCGAGAGAATGAAGGGGATATGATTTGTGCAGCAGAATTTGCTACCACAGAGAATGTAAATAAAATGGCATCTATGGCAAAAGGCTTGATTTGTATGCCTATGAGCGAGGAGATTGCAAATCGTTTACAATTTGTGCCTATGGTAAGTAAAAATACGGACAATCATGAAACTGCCTTTACAGTTTCCATCGATCATGTGGATACGACCACAGGTATTTCAGCAGTAGAACGCTCCTTGACAGCCATGAAATGTGTGGATGCTAGTAGTAAACCGGAAGATTTTCGTCATCCGGGGCATATGTTTCCATTGGTTGCCAAAAAAGGTGGTGTATTAACAAGAAACGGTCACACAGAAGCAACGGTAGACTTGTGTCGTCTGGCAGGTTTGCAGGAATGTGGATTGTGTTGTGAGATTATGGAAGATGACGGTACCATGATGCAGACCTCTCGCTTGTGGGAGCTTGCAAAAAAAGAAAATCTCAAATTCATTACCATTAAAGATTTGCAGGATTATTGTCGTTTGCATGAAAAACACGTGGTACGTGAAGCAAAGGTAAAAATGCCAACCAAATATGGTGAATTTTCTATGTATGGTTATATCAATGATATTACAGGAGAACATCATGTGGCCTTGGTAAAAGGAGAAATTGGTGATGGTGAAAATGTTCTTTGTCGTGTACATTCTGAGTGTTTGACCGGTGATGTATTTGGCTCTTGCCGTTGCGATTGTGGAGAGCAATTGGCACAGGCAATGCGTCAGATTGAAAAAGAAGGTCGTGGTGTATTGTTATACATGAGACAGGAAGGTAGAGGCATTGGCTTGATTAACAAATTAAAGGCCTATGAATTACAAGAACAAGGCTTGGATACGGTAGATGCCAATATTCAATTGGGATTTGCACCAGATTTGCGTGAATACTGGGTTGGTGCTCAAATTTTGAAAGACTTGGGAATCAAATCTTTGGAATTGTTAACCAACAATCCAAGCAAGGTATATGGTTTAGATGGATTTGGTATTTCTGTTTCCAAGAGAGTGCCAATAGAAATTGCCCCACAAAAATATGACTTGGGTTATTTAAAAGTAAAAAAAGAACGTATGGGACATGTATTCAATGAAATAGATGTATAAAAGAAAGGAAGAAGACAAATGGGAATCAATTATGTAGAAGGAAAATTAGTAGCAAAAGATGGTATGAAGGTTGGTATTGTAGCAGCCCGTTTTAATGAATTTATTGTTAGCAAGTTATTGGGCGGTGCCATTGACGGTTTGGTGCGTCATGGTGTTGCAGAAGAAAATATCACTGTTGCATGGGTACCAGGTGCATTTGAAATTCCAGCCGTGGCACAAAAAATGGCACAAAGCAAAGAATATGATGCCATTATTTGTTTGGGAACTGTAATCCGTGGTGCAACTACGCATTACGATTATGTATGTAATGAAGTATCCAAAGGTGTAGCACAAGTGGGCTTACAAACAGGTATTCCAGTATTATTTGGTGTAGTGACAACAGAAAATATAGAACAAGCCATTGAAAGAGCAGGTACCAAAGCAGGAAATAAAGGTTATGATTGTGCCTTGTCTGCAATTGAAATGGTAAATGTAATGGCACAATTGTAGGAAAAAAATTTGCATTTTCTTGTCGATGTCTTTTTCTTGCATATTCAGAAAAAATATGTATACTAAAAAGTGATGAGAAAATAAATACCAATTAGATAAAGAAACCCAAAATACACAAGTAGAAACCAAAATCCGAAGGGGCCTACTTGTGTTTTTTATGTAATAGGAAATTGCGATGCAATTTCCTATTACATAAAAAACGCTCCGCGAGGATGCGCAGACCGCGGAGATGGAGTGAATTGCTGCGCAATACCGCGGAGCAATTCACTTTCATATATGGCGGTGCATGTGAAACAATCTATCCGCATGCGCAAGAAGCTCCGCAAGGAGCGGAGTGTGAAACCTTGCTAAGCCGCAACCGAATACAAAGGGAATAGAAAAATAAAAAGGAGAGAGTGTAAATATGGAACAAAGGGTATTAAGTATATCAGATGCATCGAAACGATTGGAGGTCAATCCCAAAATGTTGAGAAATTGGGAAGAAAAATTAGCCTTACATATTCCTAGAAATGAGCATGGACACAGGTGTTATGGAAGTGCACAGATTCATACCATGGAACAGATTATTCAATTGAAAAAGAAAGGGTTGCAGTTGCGTGCAATCAAAGTATTGCTACCCAAAATGGATCAAATCCAGCAGTTACCAGAGGAACAAAGACAGCAATTTTGGACAAAGTTGGAACAGGAATTGCCGCAAGAAGTAAAAAAAACAGCGATGGAGACTGGTGAAAAGGATCTGGTGGTCTTATCTCCCGCAGAAAAACAGGAAGAAAATACTACAATGGTAGAATGTACGACACAGCTAGAAACGGGAGAAAAAATGCAACAGTTTCAAAGGTTATTACGGAATATCATAGAAGATGCCTTGGAAAGCAAAACCAATGCAATGTCGAAAGAAATTGTAGGACAGGTAGGAGAACAGTTGAAGAAAGAATTGGATTATCAATTTCGAATGCAAGAAGAAAAGGCGGAAATGCATTACCGAAAAATTGATGAAATGTTGAGAAGTAAGCAAAAGAAAAAGGTGCGCAAACATGGCTTTCGAAAGGGAACGCAACTCTTTTAAGAAAAAAGTTGTAAGGGTTAGTAACCGTTCAGCAGGGAACGATTATGGAAAAAGGTATAAAAAAGAGGCTGTTGCAGGAAGAACATAACACACAGGATATTCCACAGACTTTGCAAATCAGCAAGGAAATTTCTTGCGTTTTTCTTCCGGTAACGGCCTCTTAACATTTACTCACAACCAACTGCGTCGAAACGCGTATTTTACCAGTTTATAATAAAATGATAAACGCTTCTAGGCTTGGATAGTTTCGTTTAATTTAGCTGTTAATGCATCTACATCAATGCCATGTACTGCACATGCTTCTTCTAAGCTTTCAAACTGATGTGATGGGCAACCAAGACAATGCATACCAGCATCTAATAATACAGGAATTACTCTTTGATCTGTTTCTAACACTTCACTAATTAACATTTCTTTTGAAATTGTAGCCATATTTTTATTCCTCCTACAATGGTTCTTTTCCAATTTTGTTAGCGCAAAGCTAAGGAAAGAACATTTTATGTGCTTGATAATAAGTATCTTAGACTACATTATATGCTAAGACCAAACGTACGTCAAGTAGCCAACGAGTAAAGCAAGTTTGCAGATGTTTGTCAAATGTTTAGGTTGTCAAGTAGCCAACCATCAAAGCAAGCAAGCTTGCAGATGCTTGCCTACTGATAACTCTTTTACTTATAATTCGGCTTTTTGAATTCTGAAATCTGAAAGATCACAGCAACCGTAAATGCCAGTGCGTCTGCAATGAGTCCAGCATAGAGTAATCCGTCAATTCCCCAATACAAAGGTAGAATGATCAGCAAGGGAAGGAGAAATAAAATTTGTCTGGTAAGGGACAAAAACATACCTTTGATTGGCTTTCCAATGGCAGACATAAAGGTACTGGTCAAAGGTTGTACATTATTGATAAAAGTAAAAAATAAAAAGATTCTCATATATTTGGCTGCAAAGGATAAAAACAAGGGATTGGACTCCCCAAATAACTGAAACAGTTGTTTAGGAAAAATCTGAAAGATTAAAAAAGCAAGAATTGCGATTACTGAGCCAATATTTCTTGTTTTGGTAAATGCTTCTTTGGTTCTTTTGAAGTTTCCAGCGCCGTAGTTAAATGATGCAATGGGTTGCATAGCATGGGATAAACCAATACAAAAGGCAAAGTAGATCATTGCCAGTTTGGTGGATATACCAACAACCGCCAGTGTGATTTCAGAGTTGTAAATGGATTGTTCTCCATAAACGCGGAATGATTGGTTGGATACAATCTGAACAAACATCATGGCAACCTGATTAAAGCCCTGACTCATGCCTAGGTTGGAAACCCGAAGCACGCTGGTGGCATTGGGGATAAAATCCCTTTTGGAAAGTGTAACCGTTTGAAAATGAAATACATTCCAAAGTGCGATGGCAGCGGCAAATATTTGTCCAATGACGGTGGCAGCGGCAGCACCTGTCATGCCCCATTTGAAGACAATGACAAAAAGAGCATCAAGCACCAGATTGGTAAAAGCACCTGCCAGATTGCATTTCATTGCAATTTGTGGCTTCCCGTCTGCGCGAATTACGTGTCCGCCTACGATAGACAAAATGGCAAATGGAAATCCAAGCGCAGTCACTTTTGTATATTCACAGGCATAGGGTAAAATAATTGCAGATGAACCGAACAATAACATCAGTTTCTTGAGAAATAGCTCGGAAATGATGGTTAAGATCAGTCCAGAAATGGCAGATGCAGTAATGGCGGCACCTACATATTTTCCCGCGATTTCTTTCTTGCCTGCACCCATTGCCAGATTAAAGGCAGCGGCACCGCCAATACCAAAGAGTAAAGAGATGGCTGTGCAAAGGGTGGTGAGAGGAAATGTGATATTGGTAGCAGCATTTCCGATGGAATTTACATAATTTCCGATAAAGAACTGATCTAAAATGTTGTATAAACTTAAGACCAGCATTGCGATAATAGCAGGAACAGCAAATTTTAAAAGAAGCTGGTTCATATTTTCCGTTCCTAAAGGATTGGATTTGTTTGTGTTTGTTTCGATGGTGATTCCCTTCTTTCTTTTGTATTTGATTTTACGATTTTATGAAAAGTTGTCGATAGTACTATCATATACTGTTACGTGCAAAGAGGCAATCAAAAAATAGATGAAACCGGGTAAGATGATATCAAAACAGGGCACAAACCACAGTAGAGAATGTGAATAGAGGCAAATGAAGAAAATGGAGATATGTAATGTCATAGAGATAGAGTTGGTTAAAGGAATAGAAAGAGAGAAAGCAATCCTGCAGGTGAAAGAAAAGACTTGTGAAAAGTGTCATTTTGTATTATAATCAGCATATAGAAGTCTGTAAGAATACATTGGATACAATGTGTTTTTTAGGCTGCACAATAAAAAAGGAGGAATAAATTATGGCATTTGTAATTTCTGATTCATGTATTTCATGTGGTGCATGTGCTGGTCAATGTCCAGTATCTGCTATCGCTGAAGGAGATGGAAAATTTGAAATCGATGAAGCTACATGTATCTCATGTGGTTCATGCGCTGGTGTTTGCCCAGTTGGAGCTATTTCAGAATAATTCGAAAACAAGAGTAGAATTTGAACTGGAGTTACCCTCTCTTGCCTTTGGGTTCTGGGAAGGTAATGTAGCATAATAGGGTAGGAACTGCCCGAATTTACGCTTGTGGAGATAGTAGGTTGCGAGATCGATGAAGCAGGAAGTACATTCGTTTTAGACGATGGAGAAGTTCATGATTGGATAGAGGCTTTTTTTGTTTAGAAAGAGGGCCTCTTTCCTTATATATATTTGGGTTATAAAGGGGACGATAAAGATGGAAAGAGATCACAAATTCGATTTAATTAATCAGCTCAGTGTGGCTGTAACAGATGAAACAGTCTATGACAAAGTATTAGAAAAAGAACGGGTAGAATATTTAGCAAATACCAATGCATTAAAAATCAATGGTAAACCGGAATCGAAGAAAGAAGAAAAAGAAACCATAGATGTAGAGGAAACAGAGGAAGAATTGTTTGCCCGAATCTATGCCCAAAGAAAGAATAAATAAATGTACATTTATAATAGAAAGAATCAAAAAAGATGACAGTATCCTGTAAAATAGGAAACTGTCATCTTTTTAGTATGAAAGTGTTAGAATCAAAGCTACGGTGCAATTTACTTTCGTATATAAAAGTACTGTCAACAACTGCTTTTAAAGGGATTTATATCAATGTCCATAATCTGGAAGTTACATCGCATAAAATGAAATGTGATTTAAAAAATAACTTGTAACCTTCTTGTGCAAAAGTTATAAAAGAAAGGTGGAAAAACAGGGGAGAATATGTCTATACTGTCGGAAATGCCAATACATATGTTCGGGGTTTTTGATTTTTTAAAAAAAGTTTACAATACAGATATAAGATAAACAGGAGAAACACAGGGGAAGAAAAAAAGGTATTTCTAGGGTTTATGAGGAGGTAGATTTTTATGATTAAGAAGGAATTATTTCAAAAAATGGGTGCCATTTGTGTAGCATTAGCAGTGGTTGTCAGTATGAACTTTGGGGGTACAGTGGTTTATGCAGATGATGACGAAGTAACAGTGGTAGAGGATACTAGCACAGAAGACAGCACAAGTGAGGACACAAGTAGCAGTGAGGATACAACGGTTAGCGAGGATACAGATAGTAGCGAGGATGGTTCGGAAGTTACAATTTCTCAAAATAAGATGAAACTATCTGTGGGTGGTTCATCTGAATTGGATGTAGATGGAGATTATGACAGTGTAACCTGGTCTAGTAGTAAGCCATCAGTTGCTACAGTAAGTACTGGCGGTAAGGTAAAAGCAAAGAAAAGTGGTACAGCAACCATTACAGCTAAAGTAACCTGCACAGTTTATAATCAAGATGATGCCGCTTCTTCTGATGAATATGATTATTTCGCAGAAGAGAGCACCAGTGATGCAGAAACAGAATCAGATGATGGCACAGCAGCAGGTGATACTTTGGATGTGGATACCGCAGGAGAGGAAGTTGTATATACCTTAAAATGTAAAGTGACCGTATCCAAAGGTGCAGTATTAAGTTGTGATAAATTAACAATCAAAAAAGGGAAATCAGTGAAATTAAAAGTAACAGGTGCCGGAAAAACCAAAGTAAAATGGGGCGTAAAGAATAAAAAGATTGCTACCGTTAAAAATGGTAAGGTAAAAGCGATTAAAGTTGGAAGCACTGTGATTACAGCAAAAGTAGGAAAGAAGACATTAAAATGTAAATTAAAAGTAAAAAAATAGCTTATAGGCTGAACAATGGCAACTCTTTTGCAAGGGGGGCGAAAGGGTTGTCTTGTTGGTCGAGATTTCATAAACAGAAAAAGTGTTTAGGAAGTTATAAGGGTTTGAGAGAGCCAAGGAAATGTGTTAAAATAATGACACAGGAACTTGGCTCTTTTTTATGTAATAGGAAATTGCGATGCAATTTCCTATTACATAAAAAACGCTCCGCGAGGATGCGCAGACCGCGGAGATGGAGTTAATTGCTGCGCAATACCGCGGTGGCGCTAGAGTTTTGCAAGCAAAACTCTTTGTTCTATGTTCTCTCGGCGTATTCGAGAGAACATTGATATATGGGGAGGAAAATAATATGGCATTACAGTTTGTGCTTGGAAGAAGTGGTGCAGGGAAGTCACACACCTTGTATCAACAAATCATAGAAGAATCGATTTTATATCCGGAAAGAAAATATTTTGTAATTGTACCGGAACAATTTACCATGCAAACCCAAAAAGATTTGGTGCAAATGCATCCAAGGCATGGTATTTTTAACATAGATGTATTGAGTTTTATGCGTCTGGCTTATCGCGTATTTGCAGAACAAGGTGGGATGAAACGTACCATTTTGGAAGATACGGGAAAGAGTATGTTTGTACGGAGAGTAATGGGGGAAAAGAAGGAAGAATTGCAAATTTTCTCTCATTTTTCTAAAAAAATTGGCTATGTCAGCGAAATCAAATCCTTATTATCAGAATTTTATCAGTATGACATTCATGAGGAGAGACTGGAGGAAATCCTTTCCATTGTCCAGGACCAACCTATGTTATTGAGAAAATTACAGGATATGAAGGTAATGTATGAGGGGTTTGAAGCATTGTTGGCAGATAAATATATTACCACAGAAGAAATTTTAGATGCCCTAATCTTGCAATTGGATCAGACGGAATTGCTGGAGGATGCCGTATTGGTATTAGATGGGTTTACAGGTTTTACGCCAATCCAATATAAATTGTTGCGAAAATTGATGCATTTATGTAGGGATATTAAGGTTACTGTAACCATTGATCCGTCGGAGCCTGCTGCTTTGCAACGGGAGGAAGCCTCTTTATTTTACCTGTCCAGAACGACCATAGACAAATTGGTTTGGTTGGCAGAGGAGGAACATATTCCCATTGCGAACGATTTGGTATGTATGCCGGAACGTTTGCCAAGATTTGAAAAACAGGGGCAATTGGCGTGTTTGGAGCATAATTTATTCCGTTTTCAAACCCTGCCTTATGATGCATTTTGTAAGAAAAAAAAGTGGGAAAAGCAGGAGGGAGGCGTCCGCTTTTTCGCAGGTAAGACAGCTCAAAATGAGGTAGAATATGCAGTATGGCAGATGGCTCGTTTGATTCGGGAAGAAGGTTATCGATATCGGGATATTGCAGTGGTGACGGGAGATATGGAGACCTATGGAAGACTTTTGGAAAATGCTTGCAAAAAAGCAAACTTTCCTTATTTTTTGGACTATAAAAAGGGAATTGGGAAAAATCCGTTGGTAGAGCTGGTGCGCACAGTTTTGCAGGTTTTTCAAAAGAATTATGACTATGAAAGTATGTTTCGGATGCTAAGATGTGGCTTGTTTGATTTGGATACAGAACAAGTGGACCGATTGGAAAATTACGTGTTGGAAATCGGCATACGCGGTCGAAACAGATGGAATCGGACTTGGGATAAAATTCGCAAAAAAAGAACCTTGCCGGAAGACCAGATGGAAAGCTATCTGGCTGAAATCAATGGCTTGCGGGAGGACGTAATGACACCCTTGCAGGTATTGGCAGATACCTTTAAGAAGAAGGAAAATACGGTGGAGGCGTATACCAGAGCTTTACATGATTTTTTACTGGAATTACATGCATATCAAAAATTACAAAATTATGTTGAAAAGTTTGAAAGTCAGCAGGAGGCTGTGCTTGCCAAGGAGTATAGTCAGGTGTATGAAATGATGCTGGAAATCTTTGATAAGCTGGTAAGTTTGTTGGGGAGTGAAAAAGTTACCTTGCAAGAGTACAGTGATTTGATTGAAACCGGAATTGGAGAAGTAAAAGTGGGCGTAATTCCGCCTGGTATCGAGCAGATTGTAATTGGAGATGTAGAAAGAACCCGATTAAAAGATATCAAGGTTTTGTTTTTCTTAGGGGTAAATGAAGGTATTGTACCGAATGTAGGAGAAACCGGAGGTATTTTAACAGATTTAGAACGGGAATTACTGGCACAACACCAGATTGTACTTGCACCTACTGCCAGACAAACCGCCTTTACTCAACAGTTTTATTTTTATTTGAATTTGACAAAGCCTACAGAGCACTTGTTTTTGACCTATCATTTGGCAGATGGAGAAGGAAATGTAGCCATGCCTTCCAGCTTATTGCGGGCGGTAAGAAAGATTTTTCCAGATATTCCTGTGGAAGAAGCCTATCGTCCGGTTTTGGAGAAAACTTTGCCGAAGGATAAAATGGAGGAAATGTTGGGATTTACTTATGGAAAATCCTATTTACTGGCAGGTTTGCGGGAGATGGATCAGAAGGCCTTGGCGGACTGGTGGATGGAATTATATAGCTTTTATGCCCGGAAAACAGAGTGGAAGCCAATGTTAGACAGGGTTTTGCAAGGGGTAGGATTTATAAATGGTGAAAATCCTTTGTCCCATGAGGTTTCCCTTGGACTCTATGGCAAAGATTTAAAAAACAGTGTAACCAGAATTGAACAGTACGCTGCCTGTGCCTATGCCCATTTTTTAAAATATGGTTTGCGTTTGCAGGAGCGATATGAAGCCCATTTTGGTGAGGTGGATTTTGGTAATGTATTTCATCAGGTCTTGTGTAAAATTCCAAAGGCTTTGGATGAGGAGCATACTTCTTGGAAGAAGGCCAATCGGGACCAATTAGACAAAGCTGTGGAAGTCTGTTTGCAGGAAGTGGCTGCCTCCTATGAGAATCAGATATTAGAGCAGGATGCCCAGTCTGCCTATCTTGTAGAACGGATGGAACGCATTATGAAGCGTACGGTATGGGCCTTGGCACAGCAGTTGCAGAGTGGGGATTTTACACCTGTAGGCTATGAACAGCATTTCGAATCCGGTGACGGTTTGTCTACTACCTATTTTGATTTGGGTGAGAATCGACAATTACGTCTGCAAGGACAGATTGACCGTAGGGATTCTGCGGAAGAGGACGCAGATGTGTATGTCAAAATCATTGATTACAAGTCTGGAACCGTAAAATTCGATTTGGAGAGCTTGTATTATGGATTACAGTTGCAATTGGTGGTATACCTCAATGCTGCGATGGAATTGACACAGGAGTCTAAGCCAAGTGCAAAGATACACCCTGCCGGCATTTTTTATTACAATATTGATGATCCTTATATCGAGCAGGCCAGTGAAGAAAAAGTGGAAGAGGCGCTCCTCAAAGCATTGCGTATGAATGGCTTAGTCAACAAGGATGCAAAGGTAATTGCTATGCTGGACCATGCCTTTGGTTCGGCGGACAATGGTTTGCAGGCTGGGGTAAGCTCTTTGGTGATTCCGGTTGAAACCTTAAAGAGTGGTGCCTTCAGTAAGAATTCCAAAGTGGCAGGAGAAGAAGAGCTGGCAATCATGGGGCAGTTTGTACAAGAAAAAATTGGCCAGGAAGCAAAAGAAATGATGGAAGGAAATATTGCGATTTCTCCTTATAAAATGGATAAAAAGACTGCTTGTGATTATTGTGCCTACAAGGCTGTTTGTAATTTTGACTACAAAATGCCGGGCAATCAGTACCGTTATTTAGATAAAATGAGCGATGATGCAGTTTGGAATCAAATGAAAGAAGTAATCGAAAGTGAGAAAGGAGAAAAAGATGGGGAATGATGTGAAATGGACAAAAGACCAGCAGGAAGTAATTGCTGTTAGAAATAAAAATGTCTTGGTGTCTGCGGCAGCAGGATCCGGTAAAACAGCAGTTTTGGTGGAACGAATCATATCCATGATTTCCGATAAGGAAAAGCCGGTGGATATTGATCATTTGCTGGTGGTGACATTTACCAATGCGGCAGCCGCAGAAATGGGAGAGAGAATTGAGAAGGCATTGGAGAAAAAGGCAGAAGCAGATCCGGATGATATGCATATTCGTAGACAGATTACCTTAATTAGAAATGCAAAGATTTGTACCTTTCATAGTTTTTGTCAAAGTGTACTTCGCAATCATTTTCATGAAATCGGTTTGGATCCCAGCTTTCGTATTGGAGATGTAACAGAGTTAAAATTATTAAAGAATGACTGCCTACAAGCAATTTTTGAAGAAAAGTATGCTTGCTATCAGGAAAAGAAGTTGGCAGAAGAAGCGGGAGGTCCTGTGCTGACTGACCAGGATAAAGCCTTTGTGCAGTTGGTGGAATCTTACGCCAGCAATAGAAGTGATGTGGGATTAAGAGACATGATATTACAATTGCATGATTTTGCCATGAGTTATCCTTGGCCAAAGCAATGGCTGGAAGATAAAAAAGAAAATTTTCATCTACAAAATTTAGATGACATGGAGCAGACGGCCTGGATGCAGTTTTTACTAAACTATATGGAGACCAGTGTAAAAGATTTGTTGAGAATACACCAACAGGCGAGGGATATTTTGTATAGACCGGATGATCCGGTACCAATGTATAAAAAAGTATTTGAGGAAGATTTGCTCCTATTGCAGAACTTAGAAAAATGTCACACCTATCAGGAGTTTGCGGACTGTTTGCAGAGTGTGAGTTGGGGGCGCTTATCAACTGCCAAGGGCGGAGATAAAGATTTGCGAGAACAACTAAAGGTTATGCGGGAAAATTGGAAATCAGTAGTGAAAGAATGGACGGAGAAATTCTTTTTTCAGTCTCCACAGGAAATGCTGGCAGATATGCAGGCTTTAGCCTTGCCTATGACAACATTGCTGGATTTGACAAAAGAATTTATGTCTGTATTTGCAAAGGAAAAAGAACAGCGACATTTGGTGGATTTCAATGACTTAGAGCATTTTACTGTGTCAATTTTGGTGAATCCAAAGACACAGGAACCCTCCGCAGTTGCCAAAAGCTATCAAAATTTCTTTGAAGAAATACTGGTAGATGAGTATCAGGATAGTAATGAGGTACAGGAAACCATTTTGCAAAGTATTGCCAGACGAGAGCCGGCCTATCCCAATGTTTTCATGGTGGGAGATGTGAAGCAAAGTATCTACAAGTTCCGAATGGCAAGACCGGAGTTGTTCATGGAGAAGTTTGATACTTATGCGTTGGAGAAGGATCAGCCAAACCGAAGAATTGACCTGGGAAAGAATTTTAGAAGTCGTTCCATTGTATTAGACAGCGTAAATGCAATTTTTGAATTGATTATGCAACGTTCTTTGGGAAAGGTCGCTTATGATGAAAATGCGAGATTGTATCTGGGAAATGAAAGTTTTGTAGAGAGTGCCTATACTTCTAAAAAGACGGAATTGTTGCTATTTGACAAAGAAGCAGATGAAAGGGAAGAAAGTCTGGTTTCAGATATAGAATGGGAAGCCCGCATGGTAGGCATGCGAATCAAGGAGTTGATTTTTGGGGAGCATCCATTGGAAGTGATGGATAAAGCTACAGGCCTCCTTCGCCCTTGTAGATTTGGAGATATGGCTATTTTACTGCGTAGTGTGGAGGGGCGTTCCGATATATATCTGGAAGTCTTGCAGAATATGGGAATTCCAGCCTTTACAGAGACCAGAACCGGTTATTTTTCTACCTTTGAAATACGAACCATGTTGCAATTATTAAAGGTGCTGGATAATCCTAGACAGGATATTCCTTTGGCAGCAGTGATGCGTTCCATGTTTGGAAATTTTTCTGGAGAAGAAATGGCAATTTTGCGACAACGATATCCAAATTGTGACTTGCTGGAGGCGGTAGAGGCATATGGTGGCTTGCAGTCCTATGCGCAAGTGGAAGAAAAAGCAGATATTGACCTTGCCCTCAGCAAAAAAGCAGATGCCTTTATGCAGTTGTTGGATCGATTGCGCGAAAAAGTACCGATTACCCCAATCCATCAGCTTTTGGAGGAAATCTACGAGGAGACTGGTTTCTATGACTATGTATCCGTTTTGCCAAATGGAGCCCAAAGGCGAGATAATTTGGACATGCTGGTGCAAAAAGCATTAGACATGGAGGCCTCTAATATGAGTACCCTCTTCCACTATAATCGCTATATAGAAAAGTTGCATAAGTATGAGGTGGATTTTGGAGAAGCCGTAAGTACAGAGACCAGCATGGATGCGGTAAATATTATGAGTATACATAAGAGTAAAGGGTTGGAATTTCCTATTGTATTTGTGGGAGCTATGTCAAAGAATTTTAACAATAGGGATGTCCAAAGCAAATTGTTGTTGAATTTAGATCTTGGGGTGGCAGCAGATTTGATGAATCCGGATAAACGTATCAAAATGCCTACCTTATTAAAGAGAATTATGGCCAAGCAAAATACCTTGGAAAATTTAGGGGAAGAATTACGGGTTTTATATGTGGCATTGACAAGAGCAAAAGAAAAGTTGATTATGGCAGGTGTGCTCAATGAACATAAAGAACTAGAGAAAGCCAAGCTTTCGAAAGTGGTTTGTGAGGAAATACAAGCAGGCATTTGTCAGGAAAAGATTCAAGAAGAAATGGATTATCTCACCAGAGTCAGTGCAAAATCCTATTTGGACTGGGTTGCACCAGTGGTAGTAGATGGGGAGAAAAAAGATTATTTTTCTTTGCGATTGGTATCCGCCAAAGAGTTGGTGGTAGAAGAAGTAAAAGAGCAAATGAAGGCCCAACTTAAGAAAAATCAATTGCTACAATGGAATACGAAAACTTCCTATGAAGAAGATTTGTCGGCTTGCTTAGAAAAAATGGAAGCATACACCTATCCTTTTGCCCATGAACGAGAAATCAAAAGTAAATTGTCTGTTTCGGAATTGAAGCATCTTGCCATGGAAAAGTTGCTTACAGAGGAAATGGGTGAGCCTATATTTGAAAAGGAAGAAAAGGAAGTTCCTATGCCGGCATTTTTACAAGAAGAGCAGGAAATGACTGGTGCCAACTATGGTACCATTTACCATAAGGTCTTTGAAAAAATGCATTTCATGGAAGGAAAAGAAGAAGCAGGTGTGGAGAAGGAATTGCTTCGCATGGTTGCCAGTGGTTTCTTGACAGAGGAAGAAAAAAATGTAATACACAAAAAGGATTTTGTAGCCTTTGCAAATGCCAGTTTGGGATTACGAATGGAAAAGGCCCAGGAAAACAGAAGGTTATGGCGTGAGCAACCTTTTGTAATTGGCATACCGGCCAAACAGGTAAAAGCGGAGTGGGATAGTGATTCGCTGGTTTTGGTCCAGGGGATTATAGATGCCTATTTTGAAGAAGATGGGGAAATCGTATTGGTGGATTACAAAACCGACCAGGTAAAAAATGGACAGGAATTGGTAGACCGATATGCAGAGCAATTACGGTATTACCAAAAAGCCTTGGAACAACTTACTGGAAAAAGAGTGAAAGAGAAAATTCTATACGCAGTCAGATTGGGAGAGGAAGTATTGGTGCCATAAGCAAGAAATGTAAAGTAGTAACAGGTTAAGTCGGAAGGCTCCTGTTACTACTTTCTTCTTATTTATAAACTTGCTCTGTAAAAAGTGTATAATCCTGTAATCAGGTTCAACTTTTTAGGCTTGTATGTTTTCTTTAAAACTTACTGCGAATGTGGTTGATTCTGTATTTGTAATCTGCCCTAAGGGGCTATTTGAAGGGGTATTTTAGTACATAAAAAGTGAAAAAATTGCTTGACATATTGACAAATACGTGATAAGATGAAAAGTGCACTATTGTGCTTTCAGGTGCCTTCTGGTTAATCAAGCTAGTCAGAATGTGAAAGAGAAGAACAGTAAAATGTTTGTTCGAAACTGATGAGATATGTAAATGATGTAAAGGCTGTTTGTTTGGTGCCTTACATCGTTGCAACCTATAAAAAAATTCAAGGGGTGAAAACGTCAATGGAAAAAAACAGAATTCGTCCAATTAAGATTGGTAACAGCGTAAGAATGAGTTTCTCTAGACAAAAAGAAGTTCTTGAGATGCCAAATTTGATTGAGGTACAAACTGATTCTTATAAGTGGTTCTTGGAAGAAGGACTAGATGAAGTTTTCAGAGACATTTCTCCAATTACAGATTACACAGGTAATCTTTCGTTATCTTTTGAAAGTTTCAAATTGTGTGATGATGAGGAGAATGTAAAGTATACGGTAGAGCAGTGCAAAGAGCGTGATGCTACATATGCCGCTCCGTTGAAGGTTAATGTAAGACTTCATAATAAGGAAACTGGTGAAATCAATGATCATGACATTTTCATGGGTGATTTACCTTTAATGACTGACACTGGTACATTTGTAATCAATGGTGCGGAAAGAGTTATTGTAAGCCAGTTAGTACGTTCCCCAGGAATTTATTATGCAATCGGACATGACAAGATTGGTAAGGAATTATTTTCTTCTACAGTAATTCCAAACCGTGGTGCATGGTTAGAGTACGAAACAGATTCTAACGATGTATTCTATGTACGTGTAGACCGTAATAGAAAAGTGCCGATTACAGTATTACTTCGTGCATTGGGGCTTGGAACCAATGAAGAAATTATAGAAGTGTTTGGTGAAGAAGTAAAGATTTTGGCAAGTATTGCAAAAGATACATCAGACAACTACAACGATGGTTTATTAGAATTATACAAAAAGCTTCGTCCGGGTGAACCATTATCCGTGGATAGTGCAGAGAGCTTATTAAACAGTATGTTCTTTGATCCAAGAAGATATGACTTAGCCAAAGTTGGTAGATACAAATTCAATAAGAAGCTTGCATTTAAGAATAGAATTGTTGGTTTCCCTATTGCGGAAGATGTAGTAGACCCTACGACAGGAGAAATCATTGCAGAAGCTGGAACTGTTGTTTCTGAAGAATTGGCAGAGCAGATTCAGAATGCTGCAGTATCATTTGTAATGGTACAAACAGAAGAAAAGAATGAAAAAGTATTGTCTAACATGGCAGTAGATGCAAATTGCTACGTGGATTTTGATGTGGCAGAGATTGGTATCAATGAGAAAGTATTCTATCCTGTATTACAAGGTATTTTGGAAGAATGCGGTGGAGATATGGAAGCAGTTCGTTCTGCTATGGAGCGTGATATTGATGATTTGATTCCAAAACATATCACCAAGGAAGATATTTTTGCATCTATTAACTACAATATGCATTTAGAGTACGGCATTGGTAATGATGATGATATTGACCATTTGGGGAATCGTCGTATTCGTGCAGTAGGAGAATTATTACAAAATCAATATAGAATTGGTTTATCCAGATTGGAACGTGTAGTTCGTGAACGTATGACTACCATGGATATGGAAGGCATTACACCACAGAACTTGGTAAATATTAAACCTGTAACTGCAGCTGTAAAGGAATTCTTTGGAAGCTCCCAGTTGTCACAGTTCATGGATCAAAACAACCCACTAAGTGAGTTGACACATAAGAGACGTTTATCTGCATTGGGTCCTGGTGGTCTTTCTAGAGATCGTGCCGGATTTGAGGTTCGTGACGTACACTATTCTCACTATGGTAGAATGTGTCCAATCGAGACACCTGAAGGCCCTAACATCGGTCTGATTAACTCATTGGCTTCCTATGCTCGTATCAATGAATATGGATTTATTGAGGCACCTTATCGTAAAGTGGATAAGACTGACCCAGCAAATCCACGAGTAACAGATGAAGTAGTATATTTGACAGCAGATGAAGAAGATAAGTATATCGTTGCACAGGCGAATGAAACCTTAGATGCAGACGGATATTTTGTAAATAATAATGTATCAGGTCGTTTCCGTGAAGAGACATCACAATTTGAAAAGAAGAAGATTGATTTGATGGACGTATCTCCTAAGATGGTATTCTCAGTAGCTACAGCCATGATTCCTTTCTTGGAAAACGATGATGCGAACCGTGCCTTGATGGGTTCCAACATGCAACGTCAGGCGGTACCATTGTTGGTGACAGAATCACCAGTAGTAGGAACCGGTATGGAGCGTAAAGCAGCAGTGGATTCAGGTGACTGTGTAGTTGCAAAGGCAGACGGTGTGATTAAGAAATCTGCTTCTAATGAAATTATCGTAACCAACGATGATGGAACAGAAGTGACTTATAAATTAGAGAAATTTATTCGGAGTAACCAAGGAAACTGTATGAATCAAAGACCAATCGTTAAGAATGGTGATCATATCAAGGCAGGACAGGTTATTGCAGATGGTCCATGTACATCCAATGGCGAGATTGCACTTGGTAAGAACCCATTGATTGGTTTCATGACTTGGGAAGGTTACAACTACGAAGATGCGGTATTGTTAAGTGAAAGATTGGTTCGTGACGATGTGTATACTTCTGTACATATTACAGAATATGAAGCAGAAGCACGTGATACCAAATTGGGACCTGAAGAAATTACAAGAGATGTACCGGGGGTCGGCGAAGAAGCTTTGAAGGATTTGGATGAAAGAGGAATTATCCGAATCGGTGCTGAAGTACGTGCCGGGGATATCTTAGTTGGTAAGGTAACACCTAAGGGTGAGACAGAATTAACAGCTGAGGAAAGATTGCTTCGTGCTATTTTTGGTGAGAAAGCAAGAGAAGTACGTGATACTTCTTTGCGTGTACCACATGGTGAATTTGGTATTATCATTGATGCAAAGGTATTCACAAGAGAGAACGGTGATGAGCTTTCAGCAGGTGTGAACCAATGCGTCAGAATCTACATTGCACAAAAGAGAAAGATCCAGGTAGGAGATAAGATGGCGGGTCGACATGGTAACAAGGGTGTGGTTTCACGCGTATTACCAGTGGAAGATATGCCATTCCTTCCAAACGGACGTCCTTTGGATATCGTATTGAACCCACTAGGCGTGCCTTCACGTATGAACATTGGACAGGTATTGGAAATTCACTTGTCTTTGGCATCTAAGGTATTAGGCTTCAATGTTGCTACACCAGTATTTGATGGTGCCAACGAGCATGATATCATGGATACCTTGGAGATGGCTAATGATTATGTCAACACACCATTAGAAGATTTTAAGGCAAAATACCAAGATCAATTGAATCCGGAAGTTATGGATTACCTGCTTACAAATGAAGATTACCGTAAAGAATGGAAAGGTGTTCCAATCAACCGTGACGGTAAGGTTCGTTTGCGTGATGGTAGAACCGGTGAGTATTTCGACGGTGCAGTAACCGTTGGTTTCATGCATTACTTGAAACTTCACCACCTGGTAGATGATAAGATCCATGCACGTTCTACCGGACCATACTCATTGGTAACACAACAGCCATTGGGTGGTAAAGCGCAGTTCGGTGGACAGCGTTTCGGAGAGATGGAAGTTTGGGCTTTGGAAGCATATGGTGCTGCCCATACCTTGCAAGAAATCTTAACCGTAAAATCTGATGATGTAGTTGGTCGTGTGAAGACATACGAGGCAATCATTAAGGGTGAAAATATTTCAGAACCAGGTATTCCAGAATCCTTCAAGGTATTGTTGAAAGAATTACAATCACTTGCATTGGATGTTACTGTATTGGATGAAAATGGTGATGAAATTCAAATGTCAGAGAACATTGACTATGGTGATGAAGATTTAACACCAATTATAGAAGGCGACAGAGGACCAGTTGACGAAACAGATGATTTCAGAAATGCTGGTTACAGAGAAGCAGGTTCAGTAGAAGAACTAAATGATGATTTGAGTTCTATATTTGAGCCGGATGATGATATCTTAATAGATACTTCTGAAGAATAATAAATATGTGCAGACCACAACTGTTGGTATTTTCTACCGCAGTTGTGGCTGAATAGTTACGTATTTGGACTATGGATATTAGTGTAAACAGTAGATTTTCATGTATAGGTAATCTGTACATGGACAGACGAAGGGAGCGCCGGGTATGCCAGAAATTAGCAATACAAATGCAGAACCAAGTTTGACTTATGATGCAATCAAAATCGGTCTTGCTTCACCAGAACGAATCAGAGAATGGTCACGAGGCGAAGTAAAGAAACCGGAAACAATTAACTATAGAACATTGAAACCGGAGAAAGACGGTTTATTCTGTGAAAAAATCTTTGGACCAAATAAAGACTGGGAATGTCATTGTGGTAAATATAAGAAAATTCGTTACAAAGGTGTAGTTTGTGATCGTTGTGGTGTAGAAGTAACCAAGGCAAGCGTACGTCGTGAGAGAATGGGACATATTGAACTTGCTGCTCCAGTATCTCACATTTGGTATTTCAAGGGAATTCCAAGTAGAATGGGATTGATTTTGGATTTATCCCCAAGAACATTGGAAAAAGTATTATACTTTGCTTCATACATTGTATTGGATCCGGGCAAGACAGATTTACAATACAAGCAAGTGTTAACAGAGCGTGAATATCAAGAAGCAGTGGAAAAATTTGGACCAGCTCCTGAAAATTTCCGCGTGGGAATGGGTGCAGAATCTATCTATGAATTGTTACAGGCAATTGATTTGGAAAAAGATTCTGTGGAGTTGAAGAAAGAATTGGTGAATGCCACAGGTCAAAAGCGTGCTCGTATTATTAAGAGATTAGAAGTAGTAGAAGCTTTCCGTCTTTCAGGTAACAAGCCAGAGTGGATGGTATTGACAGTTGTACCAGTTATTCCACCGGATATTCGTCCAATGGTACAATTGGATGGTGGACGTTTCGCTACATCCGATATGAATGATTTATATCGTCGTATTATCAATCGTAACAATCGTTTGAAGAGATTGTTGGATTTGGGTGCACCAGATATCATCGTTAGAAACGAAAAGAGAATGTTACAAGAAGCAGTAGATGCTTTGATTGACAATGGTAGACGTGGTAGACCAGTTACAGGTCCTGGAAATCGTGCTTTGAAGTCTTTATCAGATATGTTAAAGGGTAAACAGGGACGTTTCCGTCAGAACTTGTTAGGTAAGCGTGTAGACTATTCAGGACGTTCCGTTATCGTGGTAGGACCAGAGTTAAAGATTTATCAGTGTGGTCTTCCAAAAGAAATGGCAATTGAGCTATTTAAACCATTTGTTATGCGTGACTTGGTAAAACAAGGAAAAGCACATAACATCAAATCTGCTAAGAAAATGGTAGAGCGTTTGGATTCAGAAGTATGGGATATTCTGGAAGAAGTAATCAAAGAACATCCAGTTATGTTGAACCGTGCTCCTACATTGCATAGATTAGGTATTCAGGCTTTCGAACCAATTTTGGTAGAAGGTAAAGCAATCAAGCTACATCCATTGGTATGTACAGCCTTCAACGCGGACTTCGATGGTGACCAGATGGCTGTCCATCTTCCATTGTCTGTAGAAGCACAGGCTGAGTGTAGATTCTTATTGCTATCACCTAACAACTTATTGAAACCATCTGATGGTGGTCCGGTAGCCGTACCTTCTCAGGATATGGTATTGGGTATCTATTACTTGACTATGGGTAAGATGATTGACCATTCAGATGATCAGGAATTGGATGCCAAGATTGAAAAGATTTACGAATCTCGCGAAGAAGTTATCGCTGCATTACCACAGGATGGTAAGGATGGAGAGATTACCACAGATAGCATGATCAAGTATCGTGTCAGCGAGTCTCGTTATGTCATTTGTACACCTATGGATTTGTTGGGACACTACTTCTATTCTAAGAATGAAGCCTTGTTAGCATATGAGAATGCAAACATTACCTTGCACCAAAAGATTCGTGTACGTATGTCACAGGTGGATGCAGATGGCAATGAAAGTTATGAAATTATTGAAACAACTATGGGACGTTTGATTTTCAATGAGATTATTCCACAGGACTTAGGTTTTGTAGATCGTTCCAAAGAAGAGAATCGTTTCAAGTTGGAAATTGATTTCCACGTAGGTAAGAAGCAATTGAAGCAGATTTTGGAAAAATGTATCAATGCGCATGGTGCAACAAAGACTGCTGAAACTTTGGATAATATCAAGGCTTTGGGATACAAGTATTCTACAAAGGCAGCTATGACAGTATCTATTTCAGATATGACCGTACCTGCTTCTAAGAAAGACTTGTTGGAACAGGCTGAGAAGACAGTAGAAAAAATTGCCAAAGATTTCCGTCGTGGTTTGACAACAGAAGAAGAACGTTACAAAGCGGTTGTTGAAACATGGAAAGAGGCCGATGATGAATTGACAAGAGCCTTGTTAAGTGGTTTGGATAAATACAACAACATTTACATGATGGCGGATTCCGGAGCCCGTGGTTCTGATAAGCAGATCAAACAGTTGGCTGGTATGCGTGGTTTGATGGCGGATACATCTGGTCGTACCATCGAGTTGCCAATCAAATCTAACTTCCGTGAAGGACTTGACGTATTGGAGTACTTCATTTCTGCGCATGGTGCTCGTAAGGGATTGTCAGATACAGCGCTTCGTACAGCCGATTCAGGATACTTGACACGTCGTTTGGTTGATGTATCCCAAGATTTGATTATTCGTGAGACAGATTGTTGCGAAGGTAAAGAAGCACCAGGTATGTGGATCAGTGCCTTCACAGACGGTAAGGAAGTAATCGAGTCCTTAGAAGAACGTATTACAGGAAGATATTCTTGCGAGACCATTCTAGATGACAATGGAGAAATCATTGTTAAGGCAAACCATATGATTACACCTAAGAGAGCTGCTAAGATTGTAGCAACACAAGCAATCGTAGAGGCAGGAACTGCAGCCAAGGTTAAGATTAGAAATGTACTTACTTGTCGTTCTCACATTGGAGTTTGTGCAAAATGTTATGGTGCCAACATGGCAACCGGTGAGCCGGTACAAGTAGGTGAAGCAGTTGGTATTATTGCTGCACAGTCTATCGGTGAGCCAGGTACACAGCTTACCATGCGTACCTTCCATACGGGTGGTGTAGCCGGTGACGATATCACACAGGGTCTTCCTCGTGTCGAAGAGTTGTTTGAGGCAAGAAAACCAAAGGGACTTGCAATTATTTCAGAATTTGCAGGACGTGTAAGTATCAATGATACAAAGAAGAAACGTGAAGTAATTATTACCAATGATCAAACCGGAGAGTCAAAAGCATATTTGATTCCTTACGGTTCACGTATCAAGGTATTAGATGGTGATGTATTAGAAGCCGGAGATGAATTAACAGAAGGTAGTGTAAATCCACACGACATTTTGAAAATCAAAGGTGTGCGTGATGTACAGGATTATATGTTACGCGAAGTACAACGTGTATACCGTTTACAAGGTGTAGAAATTAATGATAAGCACGTTGAAGTAATCGTAAGACAGATGTTAAAGAAGATTAGAATTGAAGTAAATGGTGATTCTGAATTCTTACCAGGAACAATGGTGGATATCTTAGATTACGATGATGAAGTAGAACGTTTAAAAGCAGAAGGCAAAGTGCCTCCAGAAGGAAAACAGGTATTACTTGGTATTACCAAAGCATCTTTGGCAACCAATTCCTTCTTATCAGCAGCATCCTTCCAGGAGACAACAAAAGTCTTGACAGAGGCTGCAATCAAAGGAAAGATTGATCCATTGATTGGTATCAAGGAAAATGTATTACTTGGTAAGTTAATCCCTGCAGGTACAGGTATGAAGCATTACCGCAATGTTGCTTTGGATACAGATCAAGAGATTCGTTTGGCTAAAATCGAAGCATTGCGTAAGGCAGAAGCAGAGAAAGCAGAGCGTGAAGCGGCAGAACGTGAAGCAGCAGAGAAAGCAGCTTTAGAAGCAGCGGAAGCAGATGCAACAGGAGAAGACGAACTTGTCGTATCCGAAGAAGATGAATTAGTCGTATCTGAAGAAGTATTAGATATTGAAGAATAATAAAAGATATAAAGTTTTATATGCAAATCAGGGTGGCATTGGTCACCCTGATTTTTTATGTAATAGGAAATTGCGATGCAATTGTCCCATTATCAAAAAAACGTTTCGCTGGCACACATTCCACACCAAGTCTTATGGAGGGTGAGGCTGGAATATGAACTAGCCAAGTGAATAAGATTGTGTTATGATAATAACATAGAAACTGCAATTTCAGACCTGTATGCATTGTTCGTTCTAAAGGGGGATTTGCATATGCTGGTCAGGTAAAAAATAAGAAAAATGGGGAGAGATAATTATGGAAAACAATAGTACACAAGAAAAAGAATATCGTATGCCAATGATTGGTGATCCAGCACCGGCTTTTCGTGCTATGACCACCAACGGAAAGGTGAATTTTCCAGAGGATTACAAGGGACAATGGGTAGTGTTATTTTCGCATCCGGCTGACTTTACACCAGTATGTACCACAGAATTTATTGCCTTTTCAAAGCAGGAAAGTGAATTCGAAAAGTTAAATACCAAGTTGATTGGCTTATCTATAGATTCTTTGCATTCCCATTTAGCATGGTTAAAGAGTGTGGAAAAGATTGAAATCGACGGGGTGAAAATACCAATAAAGTTTCCTGTCATTGCAGATATTAGCATGCAGGTTGCAAAAAAATATGGCATGTTACAGACAGTGGCAAAGACACAGACAATTCGTGCGGTATTTATTATTGATCCGGAGGGAATCGTGCGGGCAATTTTATATTATCCTATGAGTACCGGCCGCAACATTGAGGAGATTAAGCGTGTGATACAGTCCTTGCAACTACATGATACAGAACATGTAAGTACACCGGCAAACTGGCTTCCGGGGGACAAGGTTGTACTTGGTGCTCCACTTACCCAGGATGAAATTAAGGAGAGAATGATAAATCCAGGAAATAATTGTGAAGTGAAAGACTGGTACTTGACCTTAAAGAAAATGTAAAAGCATCCTTCAAAAGTTTTGGATGGAGATGGTTGTTTATTCTCTAGACAGGGAAGATTGGAATGTTCACTAGAATCTGAAGAGTATGTTGATGGCTGCACGTATTCATTTGAATATGCGCAAGATACTCGTTTTTAAGATAAAGAAAGTGACATAAAAAAGGGCGTTACATCACAGCAAAATGTGATTAGCTACCCTGTTAAGTAGACAGGATCAATGCAATAATCGTTATAGACATTCGCCATACCCTTATGGGTGTGGCGTTTTTTTATGTAATAGGAAATTGCGATGCAATTTCCTATTACATAAAAAACGCTCCGCGAGGATGCGCAGACCGCGGAGATGGAGTTAATTGTTGCGCAATACCGCGGTCGCGCTAGAGTTTTGCAAGCAAAACTCTTTGTTCTGAAAAAAACATACGAAAAAGGGGCTGTCGTACAAAGAAGGCAATACAAAATATTGTATAGAATTTGTAAATGCTGCTCTATATTTTGTGATGTATTTCTTAGTGTGACTGACCCTTTGTGTTAATAGAAAATTGAGAAGTAAGTTTTCTATTGCATAAAAAAGCAAGCAAAGTGGGGTTGACTTTTTTTAAAATCAGCTATTGACAATGGTGTGTATATAGTGTATATATAAATATATACAGATGATGTACAGTTGATATACAGTTGAGTTGACAGTTTGAGGTTATGCAGCCCCACATGTCACAAGGCTTAGATGAAAATGACTTTAACAAAACATAAATGTTTTCTCTAAATTCTTGTATAAAAAGATTAGGAGAGAACATTACAAAAGATTGAGGTGAAAAAGATGGTAAAAATGACAGAGGTTTCAAAAAGTTTTCGAAACAGCAGATTTCATATTTCCAATGTAGATCTCCATATTTCCAAGGGATATATTATGGGGCTCATTGGAGAAAATGGTGCAGGAAAGACCACATTGCTAAGAATGCTTCTTGGTCTTGCAAAACCCAACAAAGGGAATATTGCAATTTTTGGAATGGACTATTCCAATCAGGCTAGTGATATTCTTGAGGATATAGGTTTTGTTATGGTGGAGGATTATTTTCCGAAGAATTTAAGGATTGGAGAAGGGGCAGATTACTTCGGAGGATATTATTGTAAATATGATAAAACTTTGATGTTGGAGAAGATGAAACAGTATCATTTGAATCCCAAGAGCCCATATGGAAAGTTATCAAAAGGTGAGAAGTTAAAATATCAATTTGCCTTTGCCCTTTCTCATCATCCCAAACTTTTGGTGTTGGATGAGCCTACGGCAAACTTTGATCCAGAGTTTCGGAAGGATTTTATAAAAGAACTGACGCATTTTGTGGAGGACGGAGAACACAGCGTCATATTGGCTACCCACATTATGGAGGACTTAGAGCAGATTGGAGATTATATTACTTTTGTGAAAGAGGGAGAAATCCTATTTTCTATGGATCGGGAGGAATTGGAAAATCGGTATCGCTTGCTTTATGGCGAAGAATATCTCTTGAGAAATCTTCCCAAAGAACAGCTCATTTATATAGAAAAAGGAGCAAATGAAAGTTGGGCTTTGGTAGAATACAAATCGTGGCATTCTTATGATGCACAATTGCGGGTGGAAGTTCCCGGGTTAAATGATTTGTTCTATGCTTTCGCAAAGATTGTTCCAGCTCGTAGCAAGCTAATGGGGAAATGAGGCATATATTACGTAACATTTCAGCTAGGTCTATGCATAGACCGTAAGCGTAAAGTACATTGACATGGATAGAGCTTGTGGGATGGAAAAGGATTGGAGGAAAAAAATGAAGATGATTTTGAAAGATTGGAAATCCAAGTTTCATTTTGGCTTTGATGCAGAAGGATTTCCGGGACCTCAAGGAGTTACTGGAATTATTATTTTCTTTATGATATTAACAGTATATTTATGGGGAAATGTGGAAAAGGAAGAAATTTATGGGTTGATTTCCGTATTTTTTGTATATTTGACAGTGAGACTCAATCAATTGTTTGGAATTCGTTTTTCAACGATTTATTATTTATTGCCTTTACAAAAAGAGCAGAAAGACGGTCTGGTGAAGAAAAATTATTGGGCGAGGGTTATTGTTTTTACGGTTAGCTTGCTGCCAGTTATGATTGTGGGGAAAATACTATTTACAATGAATTGGATATGTTTTTTTAGTTTATTTTTTACAATCCTATCGTTGCACCTTTGTGAAGGACTTCGAATCGGCGCTGGGTGGAAAGAACTATGTGGGTTTTCACATGTAATCGTTTTTTTCTTTTCTTTATTTTTTGTATTGATAATTACAGATATATCGACTGAT
>JAFORL010000055.1 GCA_017393285.1 Lachnospiraceae bacterium | reverse complement strand
CTAACAGAAACAGAAGATATACAAAGTCAACTGAATAGATCAGCACTAGACTGAATTAATTGTAGCAAAGGAAGTGATGTTTGCCAAGAGAAAAACATAAAATTTCATAATTTTTTAGTTCAAAAATCATTATAGAGGGAAAGTGTAAAACTGAGATGTGGATAACTTTTTAAAATTTTATAATGATTGGGGATAACATGATTTTTCTGAAAATGGCAGACATAAAATGAATTTACCTTTCAATGCTGTATAAATGAAAGCGGGTTTGACTTTTTGTAGAAATTAGTGTATGATAAGTGTTAACTGTTGGAATTTTGATAAAGACTGTGATGGAGACAGTAAGCGATAGGGAAAACCCCAGTGAGTCAGGGATAGTGAGAACCTGATGTGAGTAAATATCGTGGAAAATCACTCCTAAGTTGTAGGCTGAAGTTAGTAAGCTGTGCCGGTGTCCACCGTTATATGGAGCATGTATCAGTGAGTTGTTTCGCTCGTACACGACAAATAGGTGGTTATGTAGGTTTCCCTCGTCCTGTTTGGACGGGGGTTTTTTTGTAAAGGAGTTGGCATATGGAACTTTGGGATGTATATGATCAATGTATGCAAAAACAAGCACGAACCCATGTAAGAGGTGTCCCGTTGGAAGAGGGAGACTATCATTTGATTGTACATGTATATCCGGTTAATGACCGGGGAGAGATTTTAATTCAAAAACGGGCGGATACAGTGAAGACCAAGCCTGGTATGTGGGCGACCACAGGTGGTTCTGTCATTGCAGGGGAGACTTTTTTTCAAGGTGCAATGCGAGAATTACAGGAAGAATTAGGAATTGTGGCTGATGCGGAGCATACACGATTGTTGGCGATTATGCAAAGACCGAATCGATTTCGAGGTGTCTGGCTGGTACACACCAATGTGACAGAAGATGACTTGGTGTTGCAGGAAGAGGAAGTTGCTGATGCAAAATGGGTAACACCGGATCAAATCCGCCAAATGCTTGCCAACGGTGAATTTTGGCAATATGATTATTTAGAATGGCTTTTTCAAGAAATTGCCCGTATACAACAAGAAAATTGGAAGTAATAAGGTTTTCTCGGAGCGAGACAAAAAGCCTGTGGAACACGCAGGTTATGCGGTCTGTGAAGCAGGAGGTACATTGGCTTTCGCCCATGGGTAGTTCACTGTAGGACTTCGAGAGAATAGAAAATAGAAATGGAGGAACAGATATGTACCAAAAAGTATCTAATCAATTAAATTTTGTTGAAAGAGAAAAAAAGATTGAAGAATTTTGGAAAGAGAATGACATTTTTAAAAAGAGTATGGATTCTAGAAAGCAATGTGAGACCTATACTTTTTATGATGGGCCACCGACAGCCAATGGTAAACCACACATTGGACATGTGTTGACTCGTGTAATCAAAGATATGATTCCAAGATATCAGACAATGAAGGGCAAGATGGTTCCTCGTAAAGCTGGTTGGGATACCCATGGACTTCCAGTAGAATTGGAAGTAGAAAAGTTATTGGGCTTAGATGGAAAAGAACAAATTGAAGAATATGGTTTAGAGCCATTTGTAAAGAAGTGTAAGGAATCCGTTTGGAAATACAAAGGTATGTGGGAAGAATTTTCTGGTACAGTTGGATTCTGGGCAGATATGGATGAACCGTATGTTACTTATGACAATGATTTTATTGAATCGGAATGGTGGGCTTTGAAGACCATTTGGGATAAAAAATTATTATACAAGGGACATAAGATTGTGCCTTATTGTCCACGTTGTGGTACACCACTTTCTTCTCATGAAGTGGCACAGGGCTATAAGGATGTAAAAGAAAAGTCTGCCATTGCTAAATTTAAAGTCGCAGGGGAAGAAAATGTATATATTTTAGCATGGACGACAACACCATGGACCTTGCCTTCCAACGTGGCATTATGTGTGAATCCGGAGGAGCAGTATGTCAAAGTTCAGGTACAGGTAAATGAGAAAAATGACGTGGTAAAAGAAGGGGAAGAAGATACTGCGGTAGCTACAGAGTATTACATTATGGCAGAAGCCTTGTTGGATTCTGTCATTGATGGAAAATATGAAGTGGTAGAGCACTATGTAGGAAAAGATTTAGAATATAAGCAATATATTCCTTTGTTTGACTATGCATTTAACAATCCGGATGGCAGCAAAGGAGAAGTGGGAGACCGTACAAAAGTGAAGAACAAGAAAGCCTTTTATGTGGTTTGTGATTCC
This sequence comes from Lachnospiraceae bacterium, assembly GCA_017393285.1. Taxonomy (GTDB): domain Bacteria; phylum Bacillota; class Clostridia; order Lachnospirales; family Lachnospiraceae; genus CAG-411. The sequence goes on along the minus strand of JAFORL010000055.1, from coordinate 10,095 downwards.
TATGTTACTTTGACAGATGGTACCGGTGTAGTACACATTGCCCCAGCCTTTGGTGAGGACGATGCCAAGGTAGGTAGAAAATATGACCTTCCATTTGTACAATTGGTAGACGATAAGGGACAAATGAAGCCGGAAGTAACCGATATGGCTGGTGTATTTTGTAAAGATGCAGACAAATTGGTATTCCAATCACTAGGGGAAAAGAAATTATTGTTCAAAGCCTTGAAATTTGAGCATAGTTATCCTTTCTGTTGGAGATGTGATACACCATTGATTTATTATGCAAGAGAGTCTTGGTTTATCAAGATGACAGAAGTGAAAGACCAATTAATTGCCAATAATAATACGATTAACTGGATTCCTGCAACCATTGGTAAAGGCCGTTTTGGTGACTGGTTGGAAAATGTACAGGATTGGGGTGTGAGCCGTAATCGTTATTGGGGTACACCATTAAATATTTGGGAATGTGAATGTGGACATCAACATGCAATCGGAAGCATTGAAGAATTAAAGTCTATGTCGAAGAATTGTCCGGAAGATATAGAATTGCACCGTCCATATATTGATGCAGTGACCATTACCTGTCCACACTGTGGAAAAGAAATGCATCGTGTACCGGAAGTAATCGACTGCTGGTTCGATTCAGGTTCTATGCCATTTGCACAACATCATTATCCTTTTGAAAATCAGGATTTATTTGAAAAGCAATTCCCTGCTGATTTCATTTCGGAGGCAGTGGACCAGACGAGAGGTTGGTTCTATTCCTTACTTGCAATTTCTACCTTGTTGTTTGACAAGGCACCATACAAAAATGTTATCGTGTTAGGACACGTGCAGGACAAAGAAGGAAAGAAGATGTCCAAGTCAAAAGGAAATGCAGTAGATCCTATGGATGCATTGAATCGTTTTGGAGCAGATGCAATCCGTTGGTATTTCTACAGTAACAGTGCACCTTGGATTCCAAACCGTTTCTATGATGAGGCCGTAATTGAAGGACAACGTAAATTTATGGGTACCTTATGGAATACCTATGCATTCTTCGTATTGTATGCCAATATTGACCAGTTTGATGCAAGCAAATATAGCTTAGAGTATGATAAATTAGCAGTTATGGATAAGTGGTTATTATCCCGTTTGCATACAGTGGTAAAGAAAGTAGATCAATGCTTGGGCGGATATAAGATTCCGGAAGCAGCAAAGGCATTACAAAACTTTGTAGATGAAATGAGTAACTGGTATGTTCGTAGAGGTCGTGAACGTTTCTGGGCTAAGGGAATGGAACAGGATAAGATCAATGCATATATGACCCTGTATACTGCTTTGGTAACCATTTCTAAGGCAGCAGCCCCTATGATTCCGTTTATGACAGAAGATATTTATCAAAATCTTGTGAAGAGTATTGATGCTTCTGCACCAGAAAGTATTCATCTTTGTGATTACCCTGTTTGTCAGGAAGCATGGATTGATACCCAATTGGAAAAAGATATGGAGGAAGTATTGGATGTTGTAGTATTGGGTAGAGCTTGTAGAAATACTGCCAATATTAAGAATCGTCAGCCAATTGGAACCATGTATGTAAAAGCAGAGGAAGAATTATCTGACTTCTACAAGGAAATCATTGAAGATGAATTGAATGTAAAGAATGTAACCTTCACACAAGATGTCAGAAACTTTACTTCTTATCAATTCAAGCCACAATTAAAGACTTTGGGTAGAAGATTTGGAAAGAACATCAATGCTGTACGTGAAATTTTGGCTGGTTTAGACGGCAATAAAGCTATGGATGAATTACAGGAAAAAGGAACGCTTACCATTACCGTAGATGGTGTGGCAGAAGCCCTTTCAGAAGAAGATCTTTTAATTGAAGCAGCACAGATGGAAGGCTTTGTATCAGAATCAGATCATGGTGTGACAGTTGTTTTGGATACTAGTTTGACTGCGGAATTAGTGGAAGAAGGTTTTGTGTTAGAATTAATCAGTAAGATTCAAACCATGCGTAAAGAGGCTGATTTCGAAGTGATGGATCGCATTTTTGTTTATGCCGATGGCAATGACAAGATTGGAACAATCTTAGAAAATAATGCAGATATTGTAAAGGAAAAGGTATTGGCTGAGAATATAGTCTTGGGACAAACAGATGGCTATGTAAAAGAATGGAATGTGAATGGAGAAAATGTAACCCTTGCAGTGAAAAAGGCTTAGTCTTATTCAAAACATGTGGCGAGACTTGTATTTATAGAAAATTGCGATGCAATGACAAGATAGAAAGGATGTTACGATATGAAAGAAAAGTTAGAGGCAATCAAAGAGAAAGCCTTAGAGCAAATCAAGAATTCGCAACAGTTAGAAAGTTTAAATGAAGTGCGAATTTCTATTTTAGGAAAAAAGGGAGAGTTGACTTCTGTATTAAAATCCATGAAGGAAGTTGCGCCGGAAGATCGTCCTAAAGTGGGACAAATGGTAAATGAAGTACGTGCAGAAATTGAAAAGCTATTAGAAGAAAAAAAGGTTGCCTTTGAGAAAAAACTTAGGGAAGAAAAGATGAAGGCAGAAACCATTGATGTAACTTTGCCTGCAAAGAAGCCAATGGTGGGACATCGCCATCCAAATACCATTGCCTTGGAAGAAATTGAACGTATTTTTATTGGCATGGGATACGAAGTGGTAGAAGGTCCGGAAGTAGAGTACGATTATTACAACTTTGAAGCCTTAAATATTCCGGCAAACCATCCGGCGAAAGATGAGCAGGATACTTTTTATATCAACAAGGATATTGTATTGCGTACCCAGACTTCTTCTACCCAGGTACATGAATTAGAGAAGGGAAGATTGCCAATTCGTATGATTGCACCAGGTCGTGTATATCGTTCAGATGAAGTGGACGCAACCCATTCACCAACCTTTCATCAGGTAGAAGGATTGGTAGTAGATAAAAATATTACCTTTGCTGATTTAAAGGGAACATTACAGGAATTTGCGAAGGAAGTCTTTGGAGAAGATACCAAAGTAAAATTCAGACCACATCATTTCCCATTTACAGAGCCAAGTGCGGAGATGGACGTATCTTGCTTTAAGTGTGGTGGAAAAGGATGTCGTTTCTGTAAGGGAGAAGGCTGGATTGAAATCTTAGGTTGTGGTATGGTACATCCACACGTATTGGAAATGAGTGGTATTGATCCAAATGAATATGTAGGATTTGCCTTTGGCGTAGGTTTAGAGAGAATTGCCTTATTGAAATACGAAATTGATGATATGCGTCTTCTATATGAAAATGATACCAGATTCTTGAAGCAATTCTAATCGATGCAAGTATCAGAAGAAACGCTATAGGATAACAGTTGGGTATTCGGCTGGAACGTGATAAAAAGGAAGCTATTTTAGGAGGTAAATATATATGAATACACCATTATCGTGGATCAAAGCATATGTGCCAGATTTAGAATGTAGCACACAGGAATATGTAGATGCAATGACTTTATCCGGTACCAAAGTGGAAGGTTATGAAGTATTAGATAAAAATTTAGAGAAAATCGTAGTAGGAAAGATTAATAAAATTGAAAAACATCCAGATGCAGATAAACTCATCGTGTGTCAGGTACAAATCGACGAAGCAGGGGAAGAAGTACAAATCGTAACAGGTGCTTCTAACGTAAAAGAAGGAGATAAAGTACCGGTTGTATTAGATGGAGGTCGTGTAGCAGGAAGCGCCCATGACAATGAGCCACATCCAGATGGAATCAAGATAAAAAAAGGAAAATTGCGTGGGGTACCTTCTTTTGGTATGATGTGTTCCATTGATGAATTAGGTTCATCAGTAGATATGTACCCAGATGCTGCACCAGACGGCATTTACATTTTGAGTGACAATGCAGATTACAAAGATGCGCCAATTGGAAGCAGTGTGCCGGAATTATTGGGCCTGCATGATACAGTTGTTGAATATGAAGTAACTTCTAACCGTGTAGATTGTTTTGGTATTCTGGGTATTGCCAGAGAGGCAGCAGCAACCTTCGGAAAAGCATTTGTACCACCGGTTGTAACTGTAACAGAAAATAATGAGCAGACCAAAGACTACATTTCCGTAGAAGTAGAAGATACAGAATTATGTTCCCGTTATATTGGAAAAGTAGTAAAAAATATCAAATTAGCACCTTCTCCTGAATGGATGAAGCGTAGATTGGCAGCAGTAGGCATTCGTCCGATTAATAACATTGTGGATATTACCAACTATGTTATGACAGAGTACTCACAACCAATGCATGCTTACGATTTGGACACCATTGCAGGTAAGAAGATTGTGGTAAAACGTGCACAAAAAGATGAAAAGTTTACAACCTTAGATGGAGAAGAAAGAACCTTAGATGATACTATGCTTACCATCTGTGATGGAGAAAAAGCCATTGGTATTGCCGGTATTATGGGTGGAGAAAATACCATGATTACCGATCAGGTAAAGACTATGTTGTTTGAAGCGGCATGTTTTGATGGAACCAATATCCGTTTGACAGGAAAAAAACTTGGTATGCGTACAGATGCGCAGGCAAAATTTGAAAAGGGATTGGATCCAAATACTGCAATGGAAGCCATGAATCGTGCTTGTCAATTGATTACAGAATTAGGTGCCGGTGAAGTGGTAGGAGGATATGTAGATATCTATCCAAATGTAAGAGAACCAAAACGTGTAGCCTATGATGTAGATCGTATCAATCGTTTGTTAGGTACAGACATTGATGAAGACACTATGGTAGGTTATTTTGAAAAAATTGATTTACCTGTGGATCGTGAAAAGAAGGAAATCATTGTACCTACTTGGAGACAGGACATCAATGTGCTTGCGGATGTAGCAGAGGAAGTAGCACGTTTCTATGGATATGCCAATATCCCAACTACTTTACCAAGCAGTTCAGCAACCAAGGGTGGTTTGTCAAAGAAATTAGAAGTAGAAAATGTAGTGCGAAATGTAGCAGAACAATTTGGTTTCTGTGAAGCCATGACCTATTCCTTTGAAAGTCCAAAGGTATTTGATCGTCTTTGTATTGACGAGGCAGATCCATGTAGAAAAGTGGTTAAAATTTCTAATCCATTGGGAGAAGATTTTAGTGTGATGCGTACCTTACCATTACATGGTATGTTGACTTCTCTTTCTACAAACTTTAACCGCAGAAACAAGAATGTACGTTTATATGAAATTGCAAATGTATATATTCCAAATGAAGATGAAAGCAAATTACCGGACGAGAGAACACAATTGACTTTAGGCATGTTTGGAGAGGGCGATTTCTTTGATTTGAAGGGTGTTGTAGAAGAAGTGTTAGAAGCAACCGGCATCAAAGATATGAAGACTTATGATCCAAATGCAGGAAAGAATTTCTTACATCCGGGACGTCAGGCGAATGTCTTAGTTGGAGATACTGTAGTTGCCTATTTGGGAGAAGTACATCCGGAAGTGGCAGAGAATTATAACATGAAGACGAAGGCATATGTGGCTGTCATTGATATGCCTACAGTAATGCAGTTAGCAAACTTTACAGTGAAGTATACCGGCATTGCAAAATATCCGGCAGTGAGTCGTGATATTAGTATGGTAATGAAGAAAGAAATCCTTGTAGGAGAAGTAGAAGAAATCATCCGTAAAAAAGGTGGAAAATTGCTGGAAGAATATCGCCTATTTGATATTTATGAAGGAGATCAAATTGAAAAAGGATATAAGTCAGTGGCATATTCTATTTCCTTCCGTGCAGCAGACCATACATTAGAAGAACAAGAAATTACAGCTGTGATGGATAAAATTCTAAAGGGATTAGAAGAAAAAGGCATCGAACTTCGTAAATAAGTATTTTTAGGGAGGAACTGAAATGGCAAAAAGGCGGGAAAAATCTTCCTTGCGAAACCGTACCATGACATATATTCATCTGGAGCAATATCCTTCTATGCAGGGATTAATTTCCTTAATCATTGGCGCAGTAAGCTGGGCATTTTGGATTGGGCTTTATGTGATATCTTACCTGCAAAAAGGAAAATCAGGCTTGTGGATTGGCTTTTTAGGAATACTTTGTTTATTATGTGCAATTACAGGGAGTGTGTTTGCAATCATTGGATTGCGGGATCCTGATGCAAAGAAAGGACGTTCTTTGCTTGGAATTGTGATAAATAGTATCTTATTTCTGATAAGTTTCATGAGCTATATTCTGGGCTTGATGTAGTGAAAAAGGCGTACAGCCATCATAATCTGTGGAAATCATCTACCTGTCTATTGGACAGGGGCTTGACCATAGTTATGAAATGGACTGTACGCCTTTTTTATGTAATAGGAAATTGCGACCCGAGGATGCGCAGACCGCGGAGATGGAGTTAATTGCTGCGCAATACCGCGGTCGCGCTAGAGTTTTGCTATAACCTGTTTGGTTATAGTGGATTGTACTGTTATAAGTGGTTTGCAATATTTTTAATCTTCTATTGAAAACTCGCAAGTTGCCTTATAACAATTGTCATTTGCATAAAAGTCTTTGGTAATGCGGTACTTTCCTTGTTCTAAAGTACCATAAATTTTTTCCCAATTTGTACTCCAGCTTGTATTTGCGTCTTTGTCAATTACCATTGCAATTGCCTCAAACATTGGAGTTTGTGTTACAAACGGTACAGGAATCCATGTATCTTTTTCGAATTTTTCTAAGTAATAGCTTTCACCATAGGTCATCATAAATTCGGTATTGTTATTGATGGATAATTGTATAGAAGTTTTTGTGTTTGAAATTAACGAAAACGAAACTTCAGATACAGTTTTGGTATTCATACTGGTGTTTTTATTTTGTTGTTCAGATGTTGGTTGATTGGTTGGAACAACGCTACTAGGAGATGGAGTAGATGCTTCATTTCCCGTAGTAACAGTAAATTCTGCATAAACACTCTCTGCACTACCTATATTTTTGACAATTCTATATTTGCCATTGGCAAGCGCGTCATAGTAGGTTCCCACATTTACCTCTAAGTTTGTAGTTTTTCCATCTTCTACTAGCATTGCAATAGCCTTAAAGGTATTATTTTTGCTAGGAAGATCTGTCCATTTTTCGTTTTCATACTTTTGAATTACAAATGCATCATCAAGGGTGATGGTCTTTCCAGAATGATTTGTAAGTTGTAATGAAAGAGTCATAGATTGTGCGTCATATTTTTGTACTGTAAAGTCAACTCCAACTGCAGTTTGTCTATTGTTTGGAGTTGGGGCTACGGTTGCCGGAGTTTGTGTTTGTTGCACATTTTGGTCTGTTGAAGTGGTTTTTGCTTTTACGCTTACCTTGCAACGATAGCTTTTCTTGTTATATTTTGCAATAATGTAACAAGTTCCAGCTTTTTTTCCTTTGACCTTTCCGTTGGCTACACTTGCAATTTTCTTTGCTGTGCTTGTCCATTTTACTTTGGAAACAGTGGCACCCTTTAGCTTGAGGGTTTTTGTCTTTCCTACGTACAAGGACAGCTTCTTTTGGCTGAGTTTTATCGTTTTACTTGTTGCAGTTATGCCGGTATTCTGCAATGGAGTTGCAAATACTGACATAATCAGCAATAGACTTAATATTTTTTTCTGTTTTGATGTTTTCATAGTTTCCTCCTCATTTCTTGAAAATTTATAGTATCCCAATTTTTTACAGAGTGTAAATTTTTCACAAGTCTATTTAAGCGTTCTGCCACCTCCTTCGAATCTGTTTAAAGCAATCTACATGTCAGCTTATGGTTCAATCCTACCATAAGGGAAATAAAATTGCTCTGCTGCTTTGTTATCAATTAGGAATAACACATATTTATTGTACCACATATTTTGTCTTGTGCACGTTTTTGTCCTAAGTGTCGCATTTTTTGTCTTAAGTGTTATTTTTTTACTTTATGTGTAGTATTTTTTTGCTTAAGTGCTTTTTTTTTGTGTGAAGTATTTGTTACGAAAAATATTAGAATTTGTGCTGATATGACCGTTTTGCAACTAAAGTTTAGCAAATAATAAGAAACTTTATGAAAGTTTTATACTTTTGAAGTGTGTAGGTCTTGGGCTTTTTTAATATATAGATAAAAATTAAGATACATGTAGGAATGGTTTGCATTTTTATGAATTATCATTGCAATTGCCTTAAACATTGGAGTTTGCGTGGATGAAAGCTACTGGATTAGCCCAATAGGGCTATTTGCTTATGCAGGTCAGGATTTCATGTATTCAAACAGAATAGCATGCAAGCGTGCATGCTGTTGTATATGGAAAACACTTTCCCGCTTATCAATCCTATGGTTTTATGATATACTTGTAAGTAAGCAGATGGGATTCGATGATTATGATAGATGGGAGTGAAGCGCATGCAAATGAAACTTGCAATAGGTACACAAAGTTTTGAGAGAATACGAACGAAAAATTTGTTTTATATAGATAAGACTGCAATGATAAAAGAATGGTGGACATCAGAAGATGATATCACGCTCATAACCCGTCCACGTCGTTTTGGAAAGACCTTAAATATGAGCATGTTGGATTGTTTCTTTTCACTGCAATACACAAATCGTGGTGATTTGTTTGAGGGCTTGTCTATATGGGAAGAGGAAGAGTATAGAGAGTTGCAAGGCACCTATCCTGTGATTAATCTAAGTTTTGCAGAAGTGAAGACTGCTTCCTATGAAGTTGCAAAGAAAATGATTTGTCAAATCATCGCAGATTTATACACAAAATATTATGATGAAATAGAAGCGAGTATAAAAACAGATGCAGATCGTATGTGGATAAAAAGTGTGAATATGGATATGAGAGATAATACCGCAGCGCAAAGTTTGCGAAAATTTTCTGAATTTTTGTCTATATATTATAAAAAGAAAGTGATTATTCTCTTGGATGAATATGATACCCCTCTTATTGAAGCCTATACGCATGGGTATTGGAAAGAAATGACAGAATTTATGCGTGGATTATTTAATGCGACCTTTAAGTCAAATCCAAGTCTGTATCGTAGTGTAATGACGGGAATTACCCGAATTAGTAAGGAATCGATGTTCTCTGATTTAAACAATTTAAAGGTATGCACTACCACTTCAAAAGAGTATGCCACTTGTTTTGGATTTACCGAAGAAGAAGTTTTTGCTGCTATGGATTTGTACGGTTACGGAGAACAAAAAGAAGCTGTAAAACGTTGGTATGATGGATTCATATTTGGAAAGCAGAGGGATTTGTATAATCCTTGGTCTATTATTAATTTTTTAAGAGAAGGAAAGTTTGATGCATATTGGGTCAATACCAGTGGAAATGCTTTGGTGAATCAACTTATTCAAAAAGGAAGTTGTAAAATCAAAGAGCAGATGGAGGATTTGATGCTTGGAAAATCCATTTTTGTACCTATTGATGAGGAAATTGTGTATAATCAATTGGATGACAGCGAAGAAGCTATTTGGAGTTTGTTGCTGGCTAGTGGATATTTAAAAGCATTACAGGTGATTGAAGAAGATACCTTTTTTGGTGGAATTGAGCGGATATATGAGTTGGCTTTGACCAATGTGGAAGTTATTCAAATGTTTGCTAAGTTTATCAGGGGATGGTTTTATACCAAAAGAAATGCAGGAAATTACAGTGCTTTTTTACAATGTTTGCGTGAGCATGACCTTGATGGTATGAATGAATATATGAATGAAGTGGCGATGACGGTATTTAGCTTTTTTGATGTGGCTGGAAATGAAGATACCAAACAAAAACCAGAGAATTTTTATCATGGATTTGTGCTCGGATTGTTAGTAGAATTGCGAAAAGATTATGAAGTGGTTTCAAACAGAGAAAGTGGCTTGGGACGCTATGATGTTATGTTAGTACCGAGAGATTTGACAAAAGATGCATTTATTTTCGAGTTTAAGGTATTTCGACCAAGCAAGGAAAAAACGCTGGAAGATACAGTACAGGCGGCATTGCAGCAAATAGAAGATAAGAAATATGTCACAAGTCTTTTAGAAAAAGGAATATCAAAGGAAAATATTTACTGTTATGGATTTGCCTTTGAAGGGAAAAAAGTGCGAATTGGGGAGTAAGGAACAAACTTTTGCTTTTGGTAAAAGCAACAAACAATGATTGGGAAAGAGAAT